>CAYXDR010000253.1:0-5143 GCA_964463515.1 uncultured Desulfobacteraceae bacterium
GTATATGGAAAATCAGTGGGTGAAATGCTCGAAGAGCTGCAGGCGTCAGTAGCAGATACGGGTGTGATCAGGCCCATCGAGGCTCCGGTGCATCCCACCGGCGGTCTTGCCGTTTTGTCCGGGAACCTTGCCCCCGACGGGGCTATCGTAAAACAAGCAGCCGTGGCCGAGGAGATGCTGGTCCATTCAGGACCCGCCCGGGTGTTTTTTTCGGAGGAGGCAGCCTGCAGGGCGATACTGGACGGAAAAATAGAGAAGGGAGATGTCGTTGCCATTCTATATGAGGGTCCCAAGGGAGGCCCCGGGATGCAGGAAATGCTCTCGCCCACATCCGCCCTAGCGGGCATGGGGCTGGACCGGGATGTGGCCTTGATAACCGACGGAAGGTTTTCCGGGGCTTCCCGGGGCGCCAGTATAGGGCATATTTCACCTGAGGCGGCTGCCCGCGGGCCCATCTCGGCCCTGCAAAACGGAGATATAATCGAAATCGACATCCCGGCCAGGACTCTGAATGTCCGACTTACCCAGGAAGAGATGTCGAAACGAATAAATGCGCTACCCGCTTTCGAGGCCAAGATCTCCACGGGCTATCTTGGAAGGTACGCCAGGTTCGTATCGAGCGCGGACAGGGGGGCGGTTTTCCCCCGCTGATGGAACGTGATGACTCCCCACCTCAAATATGAAGGTCCCATATACCGGCCTCCGAGCGAGGCGGGGAGCCTTTTGATCCAGGCAACAATAGGATGTCCGCACAACAAATGCACCTTCTGCATGGTTTACAAGAAGGGCCCCAGGTTCAGAATAAGACCCGTGCCGGAAATTATATCCGAAATAGAATGGGCTGCGGCTGAAATGGGAGGGGTTGTTCGGACGTTGTTTTTTCCCGCTGGAAATACCATCGCTATGCCCACCCTCGATTTGGCCCGGATTTGCGCCAGGGCACGCGAAGTCTTTCCAAATCTGGAGAGGATAACCGTCTACGGTTCTTCTCAGTATATATCCGCCAAGGGGCCGGCCGAACTTCGAATTCTCCGGGACTCCGGGCTTTCAAGAATTCACGTGGGACTGGAGAGCGGAGACGACGAGGTGCTGAGGCGGATCAAGAAAGGGACGGATGCCGCGGGGCATATCCGCGCTGGAGTCCTGGTCCGCGAGGCCGGAATCGAATTGAGCGAGTACGTGATGATCGGGATCGGGGGCAGGGAGCGTAGCAGGGAGCATGCTGCGGCTACCGCCCGGGTGCTCAACGCAATCAATCCCCACTTCGTAAGGATACGCACCTTCCTGCCTAAGGTGAACACCCTCCTGCTCCACCAGATCAGAAAAGGGCGTTTCGAGATGGTTAGCCCGCACGAAGCGCTCAGGGAAACGGCCTGGCTCATCGAGCGACTTTCGGTGACATCTCTTGTGGCAAGTGATCATTACACCAACTATGTGAATGTCGAAGGCAGCCTTCCGGAAGACAGGCGGAAAATGTTGGAATTGGTTCATAGTGCCCTTGAACGAGATGAATCTTGTTTCAGGCCGGTCTATGTCGGCACCCAATAACATGAGGCTGTGGCAGGCGGTATGTTTAATCCTTTTTTTCTGTGCGTTTGTGGTGCACCCGGATGCAGGCGCGGAAGACGAATTTTTGAGTATCCATACGAGGTGTACTGTTGAGGCTTCGCCTGACAGGGTCGTGGTGGAAGTCGTCTACACCAACAAAGGCGATGCGACCGCCAGGAGGCTACAGGCACATCTGGCGGTTGCGGGGAAACAGCACAAAGGGCCCGTGACTGAACGGCTGGGTCCGGGGGAATCGGACTCGGCGGTCTTTAATTTCCCTTTTCAGGGAAGACCGGGAAGCCGTTATCCGTTCATAGTGTACGTGAATTTCAGGGACCGAAACGACTATCCCTTCTCGGCGCTTTCCTGCGCTACATTCGGATTTCTTGGTGATGGACCGGACGATATCGCTTGCGAGGGCTCGGAATCCGCGTTTTCAAGTCGGGGGGATGTCGAATTCGAGGTTCGAAACACAGGTACAACAAAAGTCGAGGCATTTGTTCGGCTGGTGCTTCCGCGGGAGTTTTCATCCTCCGGAGCCTTCGATAATATGGTTCTCAGGCCTGGTGAGGAGGCTTCTGCTGTTTTCGAAGTAAGCAACTCAGGAGCTCTCTCGGGGGCGTCATACCCCGTGTTCTGCATCGTGGAATACGAAACGGGCGAGCGGTTCGGCAGCGCAGTGGGTACGGGCTTTGTCAGGATTGAGGATGGGGGAAACTTTTTTCGCCGAAACCGGGCTGTTTTTATAACGGTATGTGTTTCGGCTGCTGTGCTTTTTTTGGTGGTTCTCGGCCGGGAAATGAAGAAGCCCCGGGGGCCGGGTGAAAATCAGGCGGATCGGTGACAGGCGCGGGTGCAAATGCAGGTTATTTTCAACGGAGATGACTTCGGCATCAGCGGGGGGATCAACCGCGGCATAATAGATGCCTATAGCAGTGGTCTTCTTACCAGCACCTCGGTTGCGGCCTGCGGAGAGGCGGTGGACGAAGGATTGCGGATGCTTAAGGATCATCCCGGCTGTGATGTGGGAGTCCACCTGGTGCTCTGCGACGAGAGGTCCTTGCTTTCACGGTCCGAACTTCGCTCGCTGCCGTTCAATGGACGTAGATTTGCCTCCCGGCGGGTTCTCACGGCGGCCCTGGCGGCGGGAAGGATAAAACTTTCTGAAGTTAAGGCGGAATGGCGGGCACAAATCGATCGGGTGTGCGCTTCCGGATTTTCGCCGAGTCATTTGAACAGTCATCAGTTTGTACATCTTCTGCCGGGGCTTTACCCCCTGTGCCTCGAGTTGGCCGATGAATATTGCATCCCTTGGATAAGGAGCACAATCGAAGACTTGCCCGGCGAAGGTGTCGGGATGTTGAGATTTTTCCAGTACATTGTGCTTAAAGGCTGGATTTCTTTTTATGTAAAGGCCCTCCGTGCCCGTGGACGGGAAGTGGTTACTACCGGTTTTCTTCATGCCGGAGGCATGTTGAGCCCTCGGGCCGTGTATTCGGCTGTGGAAAGGCTGGGAGCCCTGAAACGGTCCGTGGCTCTGGAAGTCATGACGCACCCTGGTTACATGGATGCTCCCACGGTGGAAAAATACGGGATATGGGGCTACAGGTGGGATTCGGATCTTGCCCTGCTGACGAATTCTTCTTTTGCCCGCGGGCTTCGATCAAGGGGTGTGCGGATCACGTGTTTCAGGGACCTGTGATGCACAGAAATGCACTTTTGATAAATCCTGCCTGGAAAGGCATCGGGCGCCAGAAGCAGGCCCAGTTGAAACGCCTGTGGCAACCGCTGGATCTTGCCGTGGCCGGGGCTTTGCTTGAACGGGCAGGAATTTCGGCCCGAATCCTGGATAACAACATCGAAAACCTTTCCAGCCGGCAGATCAGAACCCTTTCGAAGGCGTTCGATTCGGTGTTCGTAACATCTTCCCCTTATGATCGATGGCAATGTCCTGCCCTGGATATTGCATTTTTCTTGGAGACAGTAGACTGTATACCAAAGGACAGGCTGTTCATAATGGGAGCCCATGTGACCGAGCGGCCCAGGGCGTTACTGGAGGCCACCGGGGCACGGGCCGCTGTTATGGGAGAGCCTGAAACCACCGTTGTCCACCTGGCCCGAACGGGGCATAGAAGCGCCGGCTTAAGCAAAATCGAGGGCATCGCATATATGCACGGAGATGAATTGGTCGAAACCCCGGCCCGCCCGCCGGTGGGAGATCTCGACAGCCTTCCTTACCCCGCTTTCCATCTTCTCAATATGGAGCGTTACCGTTACGAATTCATGGGCAAGAGATTCGCTATCCTGGAAACTTCGCGTGGCTGTCCCTTTCGTTGTTCGTTTTGCTATCTCGGAATGTACGGTGCCGGCTATCGTCAAAAAAGCGTTGAAAGGGTGCTGGGTGAAGTGCGCGGATTGACCGGCCGCTACGGTGTCGAAAACATTTATTTCATGGATCTGGAATTCGGGCTTGACCGGGATTTTTTGCTCGCCCTATGCTCCGGCCTGGAGAGGGAAGTCCCAGGTCTTAACTGGTGCTGTCAGACCAGAGTGAACAGCGTGGACAACCAATCGCTGCAGGCCATGGCACGGGCCGGCTGCTCTCTCATCCATTTCGGCCTGGAATCCGGCAGCCCCCGAATACTTGAGGCAACGGGCAAGCGTGTAACTCTAGAGCAGTGCGAGCAAGCCGTGCGGTTGTGCCGGGAGCATCGAATAAGAACAACTCTTTTCATGAATTTCGGGTTTCCAGGTGAAAGCATCAAAGATATGGAAGAGACCATCTCCGCGGCCATACGGTTGAATCCTACTTACGCGGCCTTTCACCTGATTGTGCCCTTTCCGGGAACTGCGCTGGCACGTGAAACGGGCCTTCGTGTCGAAGAACTACCGGTCAATCTCTATCCTCAGTACAACGCCGCGTGCCACGAACTTGCGACCCTGAAACGAATGCTACGAAGGGCGTACCTGAAATTTTACCTGCGACCTTCATATTTAATCTCCGCGGCCGGGAAGGGAGGCGGAACGTTTGGGACCCAGGCCGGCGTGTTTGCCAGGCTGGTGTTCGGATGAGTGCAGAATGGTGCAGCCGAGCGTTTAAAGAGGGTGACGAGAAGGCTGTGCTCAGTTTGAGGGCCAGGGTGTTCGGAGACCTGGATCCTGTACGCCTCGATGAGCATACGTGGAGTTGGCAGTTCGTGCAAAATCCGGCTGGTCCGGCCGTGTGCCGCGTGGCCGAGGACAGGGGAAGGGTCGTCGGCCAGTATGTGGTTATGCCTGTGCGAATGCGGGTGTCGGGCACGGAAAACACGTGGTTTTTTTCGTGCGACACGATGGTGGCCCCGGAATACCGTGGACTCGGCATATTTACAACTCTTGCCGGTGAAGTTTACCTCAAGATAGAATCAATGGAACCGGGAGCGGTCGTCTGGGGGTTTCCGAACAGGCGGTCCCTCCCGGGTTTCAGAGGCAGGCTGGGCTGGGAGGTGCCGGCGGTGTTCCCTGTGCGGATCGTTTTGTTGAACCCGCTGAGGGCATTGCTGCGCAGGTTTTTCCGCCGGAAGATTATATCAGCCATATGCTATTAAACCGGAAA
>CAYXDR010000254.1:0-5134 GCA_964463515.1 uncultured Desulfobacteraceae bacterium
AAAAATTCTATTACCATCATCAAGGCATACAACTTTTTTCGAGGCCATAATATTAGACTCGAAGACATTTTATCTTACCTGCGGAGGATTAGTGGAAGGCACCATGAAAGCACTCGTTAAATCAGAACCAGGGCCGGGATTGCGGCTCATGGACGTGCCGGCTCCGGACATCGGTATAAATGACGTTTTGATAAAAATCATCAAGACTGCGATCTGCGGCACCGATGTTCACATATACAACTGGGACGCCTGGGCCGCCAAAACCATCCCGGTGCCTATGCATGTGGGCCATGAATTCGTCGGCCGAGTAGTAGAGGTAGGCTCGAATGTGCATGATTTTTCACCCGGCGACATGGTTTCCGGCGAAGGCCATGTGGTCTGCGGCCGGTGCAGGAACTGCCTTGCAGGCCGGCGTCATCTTTGCATGAACACGAGCGGGGTCGGAGTCAACAGGCCGGGTGCGTTCGCGGAATACCTGTCTCTTCCGGTCACTAATGTGTGGTACTGCGATCGAAGAATTCCCACAGACGTGCTGGCCTGTTTCGATCCACTGGGAAACGCCACCCACACGGCCTTGTCCTTCGATGTGCTCGGAGAAGATGTACTCATCACAGGTGCGGGGCCTATAGGATGCATGGCTGCAGCTATTGCAAGACACGCCGGCGCTCGGCATGTTGTGGTTACCGACGTAAATCCCTACCGCCTGAAGATTGCTTCAAGGATGGGGGCCACCCTCACTGTCGATGTAAGAGTTGAAAACATCGAAAATGCCCAGAAGGAACTTGGCATGAAGGAAGGCTTCGATGTAGGCCTGGAAATGTCCGGGAATCCCGATGCACTTCGATCCATGATTTCTAACATGTGCCATGGCGGAAAAATGGCTCTTCTGGGGATACCCCAGGAGGTTACGGGTGTCGACTGGAGCACTGTGATTTTCAACGGCTTGACGCTTAAGGGTATCTATGGCAGGGAGATGTATGAAACCTGGTACAAGATGACATCGATGATACAATCCGGCCTGGATATAACGCCGGTCATAACCCATCGCTACAATTATACGGACTTTGAAAAAGGCTTCGAGGCCATGAGATCAGGGAACTCCGGAAAAGTAATCCTGGAATGGAGCAAAGGAGAATAATATGCCGCTTGACAGATTGGATTCAAAACTGATTCACGAGATTGAAGCTCTCCGGCAGGAAGGCCGCGCCAAGCCGCCGGAACGTGTGATTGTCGACTACATCCCCCCAAAGGAAGGGTCGGGGCCCAGGTACAGATTACTAGGCCATGACAGGGAATTCATAAGAATGAACTCCAACAGCTACCTGTCGCTGTCAAATCACTCTGCGCTGGAACTGGCCGCCGATGCCGCCACGAGAAAATTCGGGGTCGGGCCCGGTGCCGTTCGTTTCATAGATGGTACCTATTCCTTTCATGTGGAGCTGGAGGAACGCACCGCGAAATTCATCGGCACACAGGCGGCAAAAATATTCAACTCCGCCTATACGGCCAACTGCGGCCTTGCCCTTGCAATATCAAACAAGGCTACTCACTGGGTTGGAGACCAGTTGAACCATAACAGCATCATACGTGCAATGAGAATCGCTGGCGTGCCGTCGGAAAACAAAAAGATATACGAGCATAATGACATGAAATCACTAAAAAAATGCATGGATGAAATTCCTGCCGGGGCAGACCGGGTGGTGATCATCTTCGACGGAATCTTCAGTATGCGCGGTGACTATGCCCCTATCGACCGAATCCAGCGCATCGCCGAAGATTTTCATGACCGTTTCCCAGGAGGCGTGATAACGGTTGTCGATGACAGCCATGGAATCGGAGCCTACGGTGCAACCGGGCGGGGCACCGCCGAGCACACAGGGGTAATGCCGGACGTGATCATCGGTACGTTCGGGAAGGCATTCGGAGTTAACGGAGGTTTCATCGCTGCAAGCGGAACGGTTATCGAAGCAGTGAGACAGAAAGCGGACACCTACATATACACCAATCCCCTTAGCGTCGCGGACTGTGCCGCGGCTGTCGAAGCAATAAACATCTGCGACAGCCAAGAAGGGCTGGAGCTGCTTGCGAGTCTCGGAAAACGTGTGGCTCAATTCCGCTCCGGCCTGGATAAGCTGGGCTATGAATCCATTCCCGGCCCTCACCCGGTGGTGCCGGTTTTGGTGAGGGACACCGACAGGGCCCGGGCCATGGTAGAATTCCTGTTTGAAAAAGGAATTCTCGTGGTCGGCCTCACCTTTCCGGTGGTTCCGCGCGGGGATGAAACCCTGCGGTTCCAGTTAAACGCCGCTCACACAGAAAAGGATGTGGAGCAGGCACTGAGGGCCCTCGAAGAGTTCAAGAACCACGAACGGAGTTCATGAGCATGCGCATCGCACATGGTTTCACTGAATTGATAGGCTCAACCCCCATGATGGAGCTGACCCGTCTTCTGCCCGGTTCACCCGCGAGGATCTTAGCCAAGCTGGAAAGCTACAATCCCATGTCTGTCAAAGACCGCGCTGTACTAGGCATGGTGCGTTCAGCCTTCGCCGAGGGGCAAATCGGGTCGGATACGGAAGTTGTCGAAGCCACGAGTGGCAACACGGGAATTGCCCTGGCCAGTCTGGGGGCGGTCATGGGCTTCCGAGTCCGGCTCTTCATGAGTGAGCTCTGCAGCATCGAACGGCGGAAAATCCTATGCGCCTACGGTGCCAATGTTGTGATCACGCCTGCGGCGGAGCACACCAGGGGAGCCAGGAAGCGTGCTTTAGATTACTGCAGGGAAAACCCCCGAACCACCTTTTTTCTCAACCAACATGCAAACCCAGCCAACGGCGGCGCCCATGAATCTTCGACCGGGCCCGAAATCTGGGAACAAACGCGGGGGGAAATAGATGCGGTGATTATCGGCCTTGGCACATCCGGCACATTTGACGGCCTTTCAAGATTCTTCAAATCCCGCAACCCTTTAATCCGCATTGTCGGGTTCGAACCTGCCGCCAGCCCGGTGTACTCGGGCGGACACCAGGGAACCCACCACATCATAGGAATCGGCCCCGGTTTTGTGACGGACAACTTTAAGCGCTCACGTGATCTTCTGGATGAAATAATCACTGTCGAAGATGAAATTGCCTTCGAATGGACCAGAAAAATCGCTCGTACTGAGGGTTTACTGGTAGGCCCTTCCTCGGGTGCGTCGGCATGGGTGGCGAACAACCTGGCAACCCGCAAAGAATTCAAAGGAAAAACAATCGTTTGCCTTTTCTACGACACTGGAGAAAGATACCTGTCCACAGAAGGCCTTTTCCCTCTTGACACCGTGACACAGATGAAGTGAGCCAGCCGCGCTCACAATTTCTGACCGCTAATTCAACCCTTCCGGGGCAACAAGCGGGATCGCTGTCTTTCAGGGCTCTCGTTTCCTTTGATCAACCGCAATACCTTCCCATGTATTCTCCTTGAATTTCCTTGACAGGAGTTGCAAAAAGGTCTATTGTCGACCGTCGACAGAGAAATTATGGCAATGTTTGAGGCAATGAGTGCCGTGCTGAGCAAAAAATTTATCCATGGTGATTTCCGGCCGGATGTCATGGCTGAACAAATAGCGAAAATTTTATCAGAAGCTATCCTGGAAGACGTTCTTAAAGGAGGCGACCGCCTGATAGAATCCGAACTCCAGCAACAGTTCGGTGTCAGCCGTTCTCCTCTTCGAGAGGCTTTCCGCACGCTTGAAAAAAGAGGTTTGGTAACCATCATCCCTCGAAAGGGTACCTATGTAAAGCGCATTACACGGAAAGACATCAGAGAAAATTTTCCGGTTCGTGCAACCCTGGAAGGGCTTGCCGCCAAAGAAGCTTTCAACAAAATAACAGATGAAAATCGGCTACGGATGCACAAAGTCCTGTCGGAGATGGAAAAAGCAGTAGAAAGGGATGATGCAAAATCATACTGGAAACAGCACAATGCTTTCCATGAAATTTTCATCGATGCATCTGAAAATGAAGTTTTGATTAACATCCTTCATATGCTTAGGATGCACAGCCTATGGTATATATTTTCATATAAATACTATCGTGAAGACCTCCCGGGATCCCTGGAACCACACAGAAAAATCATGACTCTTTTCGACGATCCCCGGACGGATCCGGAAGCCCTGGCGATGCTGGTGCAAAACCATATCGAAAAGGCAACAGAGAAATTTCTGGCTTATCTGGAAGAACCTTGACGGTTGCACACAAACAGCAGGAGCACCATAATGGAAAAAGTTCTTTCTGCTTATTATGATATCGAAAAAAACATATTGAAAACCTTGGCAAAATTTCCCCTGATAGGTTTTTATGCCAGGACCAGGGGATGGGATTACGTGCTGTCCTGGGCCCACCGAGGCGCCGGAATATTGCTTGTCCTTTATTTATGGTTTCACATCTACACCCTGGCGGCGCTGAAAACACCGGATCTGTTCGCTGAGAAAATGAAGTTTTTTCAGGCAGCCGCTTTTGTGTTTTTAGAATGGCTTCTGGCCATACCTGTGATTTTTCACGCCTTAAACGGCGGGCGCCTTATTTTGTATGAAAGCTTCTACAGCGAATCGGATCCGACTGTTACCAGGGGTATCCTGATTTTTTCCATCTTTTATGTTGCGCTGGTGGGTTTGATGATGATCATGGGGAGCGAGCAGGTCTCCCCGATACTTCTCTGGCTCTGCTGCGTGGGCATAAGCCTGGCCGCTTCCTATATCGTGGCAATCAAGCTTGTTCACTGCGAGAACTCCGCGGCATGGAAACTTCAACGTATCACCGGCGCATTTTTGCTCCTCATGATCCCGGCCCACCTGCTGTTCATGCACCTGCAGCCTGATATAGGACACGACCCCGGAGTGATCATTGCCAGGATGCAACATAGCTTCATTAAAATTGTCAATTTGTTGTTACTAATTTGTGTAATATATCATGCTGGTTATGGAATAATAGAGGTTGCAAAAGACTATATTTTTAAAAAATTTCTAAACAATATTTTTGCTGCAGTAATAATAATAATCATGGCAATTTTCCTTTTTATTGGCGCCCGATTGACACTTTTTTTATAGAGGTTTCAATGAACAATACCCTGAAAGTATCCAAGACACTTCGTTGTG
>CAYXDR010000255.1:0-4417 GCA_964463515.1 uncultured Desulfobacteraceae bacterium
ATTTTGCGGTTGTAGTTGTCTATATTTCTTACCCCGGCTTCGCTCAGGAGCATATAACGCCGCTCCATTTCCCTCACCGCCCATTTCAGTGCCTTGGTGGCGTCCTTGGGCTGTGTGACAACCGGGTGAAGGAGGTGAGGAATTCCCTGGTATTCGGATAACTCGATTCTTTTAGGGTCCACCATCAAAAAACGCACCATTTCAGGAGGGGCCTTAAAAACAAGACTTTGGACCATTGTGTTGATGGATACGCTTTTTCCTGCACCTGTGGCCCCGGCGACGAGCAGATGGGGCATCTTGGCGAGGTCGGCGACTACTGGTCCGCCGGTGATGTCCTTGCCGAGAGCGATCGGCAGCTTGATTTTGGTTTCACGGTAAGCTGGGCTTGAGAGAATCTCTTTCAAAAAAACCATTTCTCTGCGAGAATTTGGAATCTCGATTCCTATGGCGGCTTTTCCGGCAATGGGCGCTACGATGCGTATGCTTTGAGCTCTCAGGGTCAGAGCCAGATCATCAGCCAGGCCTGCAACCTTGCTGATTTTGACTCCGGGGGCTGGTTTGAACTCATACATTGTTATGACAGGGCCTGGCAAAATTTCCACTACTTCTCCCTGTACCCCGAAATCTCCGAGTTTGCGTTCTACACGCCTTGCATTCATCTCCAGGCTTTCACGCTGAACCGATAAATCGGGCCTCGCAGGTGGATCGACCAGCAAATTCAAGTCGGGAAGGACAAATTTTCCCGGAACGTGCATAAAAGGGAAACGTTCCTGCTCCGGCAGAGGTGCTTTCTCCGGGTTGGGTTCGACGATTTTGACCTTGGGCATGGATTTGATGCGCTTGTGGGCAACCGTTGTTTTTTTAACCCGTTTTTTTCTCTCGTGATGTTTGGTCACCAGTTCCCAAATGGGAAGATATGCAGAGTTGAAAATCCAGCCGATGATTTTTGAAAACACCGATCCCAGGCTTATGCCGGTAATTATCATAAAGGAAATAACAAAACCGACGCCCATCAGGACATACGCGCCAAAAAGATTCAGGAAATCTTTCAAAAAAAACGCCACGTGCATTCCCACAAGTCCGCCTGCAAGAACTTCACCGTTTTTATAGGCGATGGTGCCCGGAAATTTGAGGCACAGAAGTGCCGAGGAGCAAATCAGCAGTATAAAACCAAAGACGGTTTTCTTGACCGGGGCCGACAATTTTTCGCCTCTGAAAGACAAAAATGCGGCGGCAAGGCAGGCTGCTGCAAGCCAGAACGAAGAGAAGCCCAGAAGCAGAAAGGTTCCTCCGGCAATATACGTTCCAACTGTGCCGAATAGATTCCTGGATTTTTCAGCCGTGTCTGAAACGGCCCAGAAAACAGCGTCTGTTGGCCGGAAGGACAAAAGGCTTCCTCCTAGAATCACGGTGGCCAGAAGCCAGAAAATACCGCGTATTTCCTTTTTCACCGTAGACGGTGGCTGAGATGGTTCTTTGTTGCTGGATTTCCGCTGTTTGCCTTTCAAAGTGAGTCTCCATGTAAAGTTGCTTTACGCGGCGCCTGCCAAAACATTTTTCTTACGGTTTTTGCGGATGAGCACTAAATGGGAATTATAACCGGCAGAATCATCGGGAACCGATTGATTATGCGATGGAAAAAGCGTTTAAGACTGCGTTGAATCTGAAAGCTCACTTCCTGTACCTCCACGGGAGCAGGATGATCCAGTTCATCCAACACTTCCAGGATGATACACTTTGCTTCTTCGAGAATAAAGCTTTCGGTAGCAGGGAAAATGAAACCTCTCGAGATCAGTTCCGGGCCATATAGAGTGTCGCCTGTCTCCGCGTCCACGGCAAGAAAAACTATCACCATGCCCTCTCCGCTCAATTTCCTGCGGTCTCTGAGAACAATTTCTCCGATGTCCCCCGTTCCCTTACCGTCTACTAGGATCCTGCCCGTTTGTATCCGGCCCTGTTTGGAAACAACGCCATTGTTCAATGCGAGAACATCCCCGTTTTCCGCGAGAAAGGATGTTTTCCCTGTAAATCCCATGGAAGCAGCCAATTCTATGTGTTTGACCAGATGCCGGTATTCTCCATGGATGGGAATGAAGCAGGAGGGCTTGACAATGCTTAACACCAATTTAAGCTCTTCGCGGTTGGCATGGCCCGAAGTGTGGATATCGGAAACCTTTTCGTAGAAAACTTCCGCACCCAGGCGGTACAGCCTGTTGATAACCGTAGTGATAGCTTTTTCGTTGCCCGGGATAAATTTAGAAGAAAGAATTATCGTGTCCCCGGGTTTGATCTTCAGCGCCTTGTGGGTCCCCCGGGCCATTCTTGAAAGAGCGCTCATTGGTTCTCCCTGGCTGCCGGTAGTGATCACCGTAAGCCTATCGTCGGCAAATTCATTTAGACGATACTCCGGGATTTCAGTGTTCTCCTCGAATACCAGGAAACCCAGGCTTTTTGCGATATGAACATTTGCAGACATGCTTTTTCCGCTGAAAAAAACCTTTCTGCCGAATTCAGCCGATAATTTCAAAACCTGTTGTATCCTGGAGATATTGGATGCGAATCCGGCAACAATGACCCTGCCTTTGCTCATTCGGAAAATATTGCGCATCACCGCCTTAACCTGAGCTTCGCTTATCGTAAATCCCTCGTGCTCTACGTTCGTCGAGTCGGAAAACATCAATGATACCCCCTTGTCGCCTAGAGCGGCAAGGCGGTTTAAGTCGGTGTACTGATCGTCAACCGGTGTAGTGTCAATTTTGAAGTCACCTGAATGGATTATGAGCCCTTCGGGGGTGTCTATGGCAAGCCCGACGCCATCAACTATGCTGTGAGCCACCCTGATAAACTCTATGGAAAAAGGGCCTATCTGTATGATCTCACCTTGTTTTACGATACGCAGGTCACTTTGATCGGCTATCCCGTGTTCTCGAAGCTTCTCTTTGAGCAGCGCAAGTGTAAAACCGGTGGCATATACGGGACGCTGAAATTCTTTGAGCAAAAAAGGCATTGCTCCTATATGGTCTTCATGGCCATGGGTCAATACAATTGCCTTTAATTTTTCTGCGTTTAACCTAAGATAATGGAAATCAGGAATTACTATGTCCACCCCCGGGAAGTAATCTCCTGGGAACATCAAACCTGAATCAACAACGAAAAGGTCGTCGCCGCATTCCAGTACCATCATGTTGAGGCCGATTTCACCCAATCCGCCGAGGGGAACTATCTTTACCATATTCCGATTCCCTAAAACCGCGGCGTGGAAAGCTGTAACAGGGTGAAAAGCAGGACATTATATTCGTCGTTTTCTCTCCCCGTCGCCGCAAGCATTTGAATTAACGGCACCTTAACTCTTTATTATATGCGAGTCAATAGACTGACACGAGCCTGGGGCTCGCGATTGCCCTTGCTTTCCATGTTTTTATTATGATATAGCTCGAAAAATTGTATCGCAACTCCGTTGAATAGCGTAGTTCTATTTTCTCAGCCGGTTTTGCCGGCATCAATGTAAATCAAGGAGAAGGTAATGTCTGGAATAAACAAGGCGATAATAGTCGGAAACCTGGGCAGGGATCCTGAAATGCGTTACACCCCTTCGGGCGTGCCGGTAGCCACTTTCAGTGTTGCGACATCCGATGAGTGGAAAGACAAGGAAACCGGATCAAAGCAGGAACGAACCGAATGGCACAGAATCGTTGCATGGAGGGGGCTGGCTGAGGTATGCGGCAAGTACCTGCGTAAAGGAAGTCAGGTATACATTGAAGGTAGAATCCAGACCAGGTCGTGGGAAGACAAAGAGGGTATGCAGCGTTATACTACTGAAATTGTTGCCCAAAACATGCAAATGCTCGGCTCGCCCGCCAGGCAGGAAAGGACGCAGGACTCTGCTGGATCGTACCGTAACGACGAACCGCCTTCGATGCCTGACGACGACATACCTTTTTGATTTATATAAGCGGTTTTTGCTGGAAACTGGTTGCTTAAAGCCGAATCTCAGTTTTTAGTATCGGGTTTTTCCTCGTCTTTTTCCCCGGAAGGCTCGATTTCATCTGGAGGTTCCCGGGTTGCCTTTTTGAAATTTTTGATACCCTTGCCGATTCCGCTACCTATTTCCGGCAATTTCCCCGCCCCGAATATTATGAGGATAATGATCATTATGATGATCAATTCCGGCATGCCTAAACCAAACATTAATTTCCCTCCGTTTCCCGGCGCTGCCGCACTTGTCTCTTCAAAGCTTATCTCCTACTAGCGGCGGCCGGCCGACCAAACCGTCCATTTCAAAATAAATGTACGCATTAACAAATTCAGCTTTAATGCTAGCACCGGGGAGGGCAGGAGTCAACAAAACCCCTGCCGCACTCATCCCTCATTGTGGGGCGGCCCCGGTCATGACTGATTTCACTGTGCTGCCGAGTTT
>CAYXDR010000255.1:4427-5118 GCA_964463515.1 uncultured Desulfobacteraceae bacterium
GAGATATTCCTGAATGTAAAAAACAGTGGTGAGCTTGCAGAATCCCATACTGTAATGCCTGCGTCTTTCAACGCTTTGATTTTATGTTCGGCTCCTCCCTGTCCGCCCGATATTATTGCACCGGCATGTCCCATACGTTTTCCGGGCGGAGCGCTGCGTCCGGCGATAAAGGATATCACCGGCTTATGGAATTCTCCTGCTATATATTCTGCCGCTTGTTCTTCCGCGTTCCCACCGATTTCTCCCACCAGGACGACCCCGTGCGTTTGATCATCCTGTTTGAACATTTCCAGAATGTCTACGAAACTGCTTCCTACTATGGGATCACCACCGATGCCGATACACGTGCTCTGGCCGAGACCTTTCCGGCTGAGCTGATCTACGACTTCATAAGTCAGTGTTCCGCTGCGGGAAATTACGCCTATGTTTCCCGGGCGGTGAATCGGCCCGGGCATTATGCCGACCTTCGTTTTGCCCGGAGAGATGACCCCAGGACAATTAGGCCCGATAAGCACTGCACCACGCTCTTTTACGGCTTCAACGACCTTGAGGGCATCGATTACGGGTATGCCCTCGGTGATGCAGATGATCAGTTTGATCCCTGCAGCTGCAGCCTCCATTACAGCATCTGCGGCGAAAGGCGGCGGCACGAATATGCACGAAGTGTTTACCTGCTCAGAGTCAACAGCCT
>CAYXDR010000256.1:0-5088 GCA_964463515.1 uncultured Desulfobacteraceae bacterium
CGTATCCATCGGGCCTGCAGGTGAGAACAAAGTTCTTCTGGCAAACATCATCGGCGGTGGAAAGCGTTACGGGGCTGCGGGAAGAGGGGGGCTCGGGGCCGTTCTGGGTGCGAAGTTTGTGAAAGCTGTCGTGGTGCGCGGAAAGCGTCGGATACCTCCGGCAAATCGGGATTTGCTCACCGGCGTTTTAAAGGACCGTTTTGCGACTCTCAAGGCTGCTACCAAGCCTCTTTCCGTTTACGGCACCCCGTTTCTGGTGGACGTGATAAACGGCCTGGGGATGCTCGGCACCAGGAACAACACCAGGGAGACTTTTGATCTTGCTTCCAAGCTGAACGGCGAGACCATAAAGGACAATTACTGGATCGAGGATACGGCCTGTTTCGGGTGCCCGGTGGGCTGCGGCAAAAACGTCAGGCTGAAGAAAAATGACCTGGCCGGAGACTCGGTAAAAATGCCAGAGTACGAGACCCTGTACTCACTGGGTTCAATGCTTGAAAATCCCGACATCGAAGCCGTTATCGCTGCAAACCATATGTGCGATCTCATGGGGATTGACACGATTTCCATGGGGGTCACCATGGCCTTTGTGGCCGAGTGCGTTGAAAAAGGAATTACGGGGGAAGGGGACCTCGGAGGTACGGTGCATTTCGGCTGCGGAGACGCTTTGCCCGGTTTGATCGAAGAAACGGCTTTTCGCAAAGGCCTAGGGGCGCATCTGGCGGAAGGCTCGGTGCGGCTTGCAGCCGATTTAGGCGGCGAGGCCTACAAATATGTGTATGCGGTGAAAGGGCTGGAGATCGCGGGGCACTCCGCAAGGGGCCTTCGCAGCATGTCCCTAGCCTATCCCACATCCACACGCGGAGGAAGCCATCACGATGGTAGGCCTAAATACGATTTGACCGGGGAAGACCCCGGCTTTGACGGCCAGGCTGAGTATATTTTGAAAAGTCAGTGTTTTACTGCGGTCGGAGACAGTCTTATCGTATGTCGTTTTATCGCCGAGCGGGGCATCGGGACGCCGCTCAACGAACAGATGGCGGTAATCGCGAGTGCCGGGACAGGCTTTGATATTTCACTCGAGGAGCTCGAAAAAATCGGGGAGCGGGTATACAACCTGGAACGTTTGATCAATGTGGAGCGCGGAGTGAGCAGGAAAGACGACGTGCTTCCCTATCGTGTCATGCATGAGCCGATACCGGAGGGCCCCGCCGCGGGGCGTTTCTGCCCGCCGGAGGAGCTTGACCGCATGCTGGATCGGTTTTATTCCCTGCGTGGCTGGAGCAAAGGCGGCATCCCGGAGGACTGGAAACTTCGAGAACTCGGCCTGGTTTAGGTTGTTTTACTTAATAGAGAGCCGTTATACTTGTGATCAAGCTTGACGGCGTCGTAAAAAGTAGCATCCCTGCCTTATCGGCGTCGGGGTCGGAATCGGTATCGGGGTCGAAAAGCCCGCCGATCAACGTCCGATACCGATGCCGATAGCGACCCCGACCCCGAGGGGTACCGTTGTTTTGACTTTTTACGAACTCATCAAGCTTCAGGCAAACGGCATTTTTTGTAAACAATTTTATAGAGTTCAACAATTTCCTCTTTTGTCGCCTGCCTGGGATTATTTCCCGGGCTTCCGCTCGCTATGGCAGCTTCGGCCATTTTGGGCGCCAATTTCTCGAGTTTGTTCTCATTGATCCCTAGCTCGCTCAACGATGGTATCTGGACGTCGCTAACAAGGTCATTTATCGCTTCAGCAGCGACCATGGCTGCTTCCATGGCAGTAAGCCCTTCTACGTTTTCCCCCATCGCCAGGGCGATATCCGCATAACGATCCGGATTCCCGAGGAGACTGAATTCAGTGACGGGGCCGAGAAGTGCTGCGTTTGATACCCCATGAGCCACATGGAAGTATGCTCCTATAGGGCGAGACATTCCGTGGACAAGGGCCACGGATGAATTGCTGAACGCAATTCCGGCCTGGAGCGCCCCCATCATGGTCTTTTCCCTCGCCTCAATATTGTTACCGTTGGCCCAGGCCTGCCTGAGATTGCCTGAAATGAGTTCTATCGCGGAAAGAGCGAAGAGATCACTCATGGGTTGGGCTTTCAGCGAAACATAGGCTTCTATCGCATGGGTGAGGGCGTCAATGCCGACCGCCGCTGTAAGCTCTCGGGGGCATGAAACTGTCAGCAGGGGATCGACGATCGCAACTTGGGGCATAAGATAAGGGCTGCCTATAAGCATTTTTACGTCAGTTTTTGTGTCCGTGATAATTGTAAATACAGTTACTTCGCTTCCAGTCCCTGCGGTGGTAGGGACTGCAATCAAGGGTGCCGCACGGTTGGGCAGTTTATTCAGCCCCTTATAGTCCGCAATGGATCCTTTGTTTTTCGCCATCGCGCATATCGCCTTGGCGGTGTCAATCGCGCTTCCTCCGCCCACTGCGACTACAAATCGGCAGGCTTCTTTCCTGTAAACCTCCAGCCCGTTTGCAACGAAATCAACAGTGGGTTCACTATCAATGCTGTCATAGATAGCAAATTCGATTTTGTTTTTCTGAAGTTTATTTTTGATTTTTCCCAACATTTCAGTCTTGCACAGAACTCCATCTGTTACCAAGAGTCCTTTTTTCAGCCCTAATTTTGCAATTTCCTCACCGACAATATCAGATGAACCAGAGCCGGTGATCAGGATCGGTGGTGCCATGAATGTTCTCGGGTGTAACATGAAGTCCTCCTTTAATGAATATTCAGTCAGATACGATCCTCCACGAGTGGGAGCCGGCCCAGTCCGCCTCAACCGTTATTGTGTCGCCAACCAGAAGCTGGGATACGCCTTCTGGTGTGCCGGTATAGATAAGATCCCCGGCCAGGAGCTTCCAGATTCCGCTGAGGTAGGAAACGATCCGGGCAGGGGAGAAAATCATATTCCGCGTAGAGCCCTGCTGGCGTATTTCGCCGTTCACTTTGCAGGTGAAGGACAGTGCATTGATATCGGGAATTTTTTCTATTTCTACAATCGGTCCCAAGGGAGCACTCTTCTCGAAAGCCTTGGCTTTTTCCCACGGCAGGCCCTGTTTTTTTAGAGAATCCTGCACATCCCTGAGCGTAAGATCCAAGCCAAGCCCGACACCGTCAATAAAAGAAGCTGCCTGCGCGGTTTTCACATCTGAACATGTTCCGCCTATTCGTAAAACCACTTCCACCTCATGATGCAGCTGTTTGCCATGGGATGGAAAAGGAATCGTCCCTCCCGGCGGCACAAGACAGCCGGGCGGTTTCAGGAAAACAACCGGTTCATTAGGGACGGTATTTCCGAGTTCACTGGCATGCGCGAGATAATTCCTGCCGATACAAAAGATACGGGGTACATCGGGATTCCGGTTTTCCATGACAATCTCCTTATTCAGAAATTACGGGATTGATAAGCGGTTCGAAGCCGTCTATTCGGCATTCGACGGTGTCTCCTTGTTTTATTACGGTCGCTCCCGGCGTTCCCGTTGAAATAATATCGCCGGGCAGAAGGGTCATTGCGGTTGAATGGAAAGATACCAGGAAATCCGGAGGAAAAGCCATGTTAGCCACTTTGTTTTCTGCATGTACGGTGCCATTTATACATGTGGCGACTTTCAGGTCCAGGACATTGCCGATTTCGTCCGGTGTCAGCACAATGGGCCCGAAGCTGAAAAATGTATCGAAGCTTTTAGAAAAAGTCAGGTAACGCGGGTTTTTCCTGAGGATATCCTCCGCGGTCATGTCTATTACAGCAGTGAAACCAGCGACTGCTTCCCTCCATTTTTCGACAGGTAAATGTTTACATTTTTTTCCGATGATCAGACCAAGCTCTCCCTCGGCGGTGGTTTTTTTAGACTGTGCCGGGATGACGATTCGTTCCCTGTGTCCGATTATCGTTGTAGAAGGCTTCATGAAACTGCCCGGGATGGACTCAGGGACTTTTTCGCTGAGGTCCGTTGCGTGTTCTTTGTAGTTGAGCCCGATGCCCCAGATTTTGGAAGGCCGTTTGTAAGGGGGCATGAATCGCACGTGCTGTAAAGGGATAAAAGCTTCTTTTTTTTGTTTTATGATTGCCTGTCCGTTTTCATTCCACCATGTGCTCATTTCACCCAGAAGACCTGACTGGAAAAGTTTCTGCATATCCCGGGGCAATTTCAGGCCGCTCAGCCGGTTCAATGCCTCCACCGGCAGGGCTCCCTCACTGGTCATGACGGCGAGAGTTTTCTCCTTGGTTTGTCGAATGGTAGCGAGTTTCATACAGTGCCCTCCGGTGTGCCATTAAAGATTCGATGGTGATTCCATGCCCGGTGCTTCGATGCCCCGTCTTTCAAGGAGCGAACCCTCCAGCCTGTAGAAATCCACGAGGGCCTTGAGATAGTCGACGACAGCTTCCACTTCGTTTATCCTGCTGACGAGCAGGTCCCTCTGAGCCTGAGCGACCATAAAGTTCGTGGATCTGCCGACACGAAATTTTTCTGTTTCGATCCGCAGCTTCTCCTCCTGGAATTCCCTCGTGGCGCTGCTGGCTGCGATTTGCTCCCTTGTTCGTTCAACCTCGATGTGGGCCTTTCTTACATCCACCTGAATGAGCCTCGCAAGATTGTCGATGGATCTTTGGGCCTGTTCCAGTTCGAGTTCGGCCCGCCTGTAGCCGGCCGCGGCACGGCGGTTGAAAAGAGGGTATTGTACGTTTATTCCCAATCCGAGATCGTATCCGTCGCCCGTTATTTCGTTCAGGGAGCGGGTGAAGGAATCGGCATAGCCGGTTTTTCCCAGCACAATGAAAAGGTCCATCAACGGGAGCATCCCGTTTTTCGTTTTCACGATTTCTATTTCTCCCTGTTCCATTTTCAAACGCGCTTGGTTCATCTCCGGCCGCATTTTCATGGCCGCCTCCAAATGCTCGTCTATATCCCTGATTGTTACTTCAGGGAGGCTGGGTGGATGAATGGGCTGGATTTCCCTGTCCAAGTGGCCAGGCCCCGGAGGAGCGAGCAGTTGCAGGAGCTGTAGCTTGGCTTTTTCCTTGGCGGACTTTGCATCGATTATTTGGAAGAACTCCGCATCGTCTATTCGCTGA
>CAYXDR010000257.1:0-5054 GCA_964463515.1 uncultured Desulfobacteraceae bacterium
CTATCTTGATACGCCCGGAGCGTACAGGAAAAACGATATTCGACTTCATGGAGCCCGAACAATGACTTTAATGTTTTACAATACCCTGACCCGACGAAAAGAAGCTTTCACTCCCATCCACCAAAACGAGGTCCGCATGTATTCATGCGGCCCCACGGTCTACAACTACGTCCACATTGGAAACCTGAGGGCCTATATCTTCGTCGATCAGCTCAGGCGTTACCTTGCATACAAGGGCTACCGGATATTGCACGTGATGAACATAACCGATGTTGACGACAAAACCATCCGGGATGCTAAATCCGAAGGTAAAACGCTCAAGGAGTTTACGGATTTTTATTTGAAGGCCTTCCTGGAAGACATGCATGCCCTGAACATAGAGCGGGCGGAAATCATGCCGCGGGCTACCGAAACCATCCCTGAAATGGTTTCGCTCGTGGCCAAGCTCAGAGACGGAGGATTTGCATACGAAAAGAACGGCACATGGTATTTCCGTATCGCCTCATTCCCGGAATACGGCAGGCTGGCCCGTCTGGACCTCCAGGACCTGCTTCGAAACGCCGACGGCAGGTTATCGGACGATGACGAATACAACAAGGACGACGCCCGCGACTTCGCTCTGTGGAAGGCAGCAGGCGAAGAAGATGACGACGTATGCTGGGACAGCGAACTGGGCAGGGGAAGGCCGGGCTGGCATATCGAATGCAGCGCCATGTCGACCAAATACCTTGGGCAGCCTTTCGATATTCATACCGGGGGAGTGGACCTGATTTTCCCTCACCACACGAACGAAATCGCCCAAAGCGAAGCTTGCGGCGGAAAATTCGTAAATTTCTGGCTCCATAACGAGCACTTGCTGGTAAACGGCCAGAAGATGAGCAAGAGCCTGGGGAATTTTTTTACACTAAGAGACCTCCTGGCCGAAGGATATGACCCCATGGCCATACGCTACCAGTTGCTGAGTGTACACTACCGCCAACAGCTCAACTTCACTGAAAAGGCACTGATCCAAATCCCTGCGACCCTGCAACGGTTAAAGGACTTCATGATCAGGCTCAGGGAGGCAGGTTCAGACGATCCAGGCGATTTACAGCCGGGAAAGGAAACTTCGGAGCTGATTTCCGAGGCAACGGAGGGTTTTGAGGTTTCCATGGACGACGATCTAAACATCAGCCCCGCGCTCGGGGCAGTGTTTTCATTTATGCGAAAAATCAACAGGAGAATGGACAAGGGGCTCATCACCCCAGCTGACGCAAACGCAGCCGCCACGTTGATGATGCGCTTCGACAAGGTACTGGGTCTTCTCGGCCGCGAGAGAGAGGAAAAAATCCCCGCCCGGGTCATGGATCTTGTCCAGGCCAGGGCGGAAGCAAGACAGAAAAGAGATTTCGCTTCTGCAGACCGGATTCGGGATGACCTTGCCGACATGGGTTTCGTTATTGAAGACACCCCGGAAGGGCCCAGGGTTAAGAAAACATGATACTGCGAGATGCCGAAAGGAGCCGGATATATGGATTGGTATCGGCTTGGAATTAAAGATGTATTCGACAAGCTCGAGACTTCGGAAAAAGGACTGACCGCTGCTGAGGCAGGACGCCGCCTTGAAAAGGAAGGACCCAACAGGCTGCCCGAAGGAAAAGGCGCCGGCAGAATCGAAATTCTGATTCACCAGTTCAAGAGCCCTCTGATCTACATTTTGCTCGTGGCTGCCGTGGTTACCGCCTTTCTCGGTGAGTACATCGACACGGCCGTTATAGCCGCAGTATTGATACTCAATGCACTCATAGGCTATATCCAGGAATTCAAAGCCGAAAAGAGCATGAGGGCCCTTCAGGGCATGGTGGTTTCCAACACAAATGTTTTCAGGAACGGGGAAGAAATCGAAATCCCCAGCGAGGAACTGGTTCCTGGAGACATTGTGCTGCTGACAAGCGGAATGAGGGTCCCGGCCGACCTGAGACTTTTTCACACTACCGAACTCAAAATCGAAGAAGCCGCCCTTACAGGCGAATCCCTTCCCGTTGATAAAGTCACCTCCCCCATCGATCAAGGCGGCATGACCCCTGGCGACCAGGTCAACATGGCTTTCATGGGGACCATCGTTGTAAGCGGCAGGGCCAAAGGTATTATTGTCGCAACCGGCACCAGAACCGTGCTCGGTACCATTGCGCGGGACATGGCCGAGATGTCCGTTACAGCGACCCCGCTGCAGGAAAAAATAACCCGGTTTGCCAATTTCATAGGTTTTCTGGTGCTGGGCAGCGCCCTCGCGATAGCGATCCTGGGTTTTCTATTCAGAATGACCGCCGGTGAAATATTCAAAATAGCGGTTGCCGCATCTGTTGCCGCCATCCCGGAGGGGCTCCCCGTCGTGGTGACCATCACGATGGCCATCGGGCTCAGCAGGATGGCGAAAAGGCATGCCATTATCCGAAAGCTTCCCGCCGTGGAGACCCTGGGAAGCACCACTGTTATTTGTTCGGACAAGACAGGAACTCTCACCAAAAACGAAATGACCGTGAAAGTTGTTTTCGACGGCCGCAGTTCCTATGAAGTTACGGGCAGCGGCTACGCCCCGGAAGGCGAGATCCTCTGCCGCTGGGAATGCACAGGAGAAAGGGAACTGGAAAAAATCCACCCTGTTCTTCGTATCGGGATGTTATGCAACGAATCAAGAATCTACCAAGAAAACGGAGAATTTCGGGTGTCCGGTGATCCCACCGAAGGTGCGTTGATCGTCTCCGGCATGAAAGCCGGATTGAAATATCAAAGACAGAAGGCCGACTACCCTCAATTATCCCTAATTCCCTTCGAATCGGAACGCGGCTTCATGGCGAGCCTCCATGAACATGAGGGCCGCAGAGTGATCTTTGTGAAAGGCACGCCTGAAAAAATCATTGAAATGTGTTCCGGAACCATTTCCGGGGATCGCCTTGATTCCGGGAAAATCATGGAGGTGGGTGAAAACTTCGCAGCAGACGGGATGCGGGTGCTTGGCATGGCCTTCAAGGAAACCGAAGAGGGCCTGGATAAACTTACAGAGGATCATATCAAGGGCGGTTTCACATTTGCCGGGCTTCAAGGCATGATCGACCCCCCCAGGCAGGAAGTCGTAGAGGCTGTAAAGGGCTGCAAACAAGCCGGCATTCGGGTGGCTATGATCACCGGAGATCATGCAGTGACGGCCTCGGCCGTTGCAAGGATGATCGGAATCACCGAAAAGGATGCGGAGGTTATGACGGGACGCGAGCTTGAAACCATAGACGACGATGCCCTTTTCCAGAAAGTCAAAACTGTTTCGGTGTTCGCCCGTGTCTCCCCCCAGCACAAATTGCGCATCGTCAACCAGTTCAAACGTCATGGAGAAATCGTCGCCGTCACCGGAGACGGTGTAAATGACGCACCAGCGCTGAAAACCGCCCATATTGGTGTAGCCATGGGGAAAACCGGAACCGATGTCGCCAGGGAGGCAGCCGACATGGTCGTAACCGACGACAATTTTTCCAGCATTTTTCATGCGGTGGAGGAAGGTCGGGTCGTTTTCGACAATATAAGAAAAGTGATCCTTTTCCTTATCCCTACGGGTTTCGCAGCGGTTTTGTCAATCCTGACAGCCATGCTTACGGATATGCCCATACCCTATGTCGCTGCTCAGCTGCTCTGGATAAACCTGGTTACAAACGGTTTACAGGACGTCGCTCTGGCTTTCGAGCCGGCAGAGAAAAACATACTCAAGAGGAAACCCCGCAACCCCCAAGAAGGTGTAATGTCAAGGCTCATGATACAGAGAAGCATCCTCGTCGGAGCCCTGATGTCCGCGGGCATAGTGATCAATTTTTCATCTGCCCTGGATGCCGGCTATTCACTCGAAAAGGCCAGGACCGTAGCCGTTACCACGATGGTCCTATTCCAGTTTTTCCAGGCCTGGAACTGCCGTTCCGAATTTCAGTCGATTTTCCATCTACCCCCCCTTTCCAACCCGCTGCTGTTTTACGGCATAGTGGCTTCTTTTCTAGCACACGTGGCTGTGATCTACCTGCCGTCCCTACAGTGGATTTTCAGGACCGAAGCCCTGAGTGGTTCGGATTGGGGAAGAATCGCGCTCATGTCCCTGACTGTAGTCATTGCTGTTGAAATCGACAAATTCATCAGGAGGCGCGGTGATTCTCTCAGCCGTAAATCTTCAATATGATTTCTTCCAGGGACCGCTTCGGGACATGGTGGACGCTGTTTTCATCGCGCCAATATTTTATATCGCCGCCGGCTTCGATATATTCCACTTTGACTTTTTCCCGCGGCCTGCCGAGGGCAACCACCAGCATGATCTCGAAGTGGTCTTCTATATCAAAATCCTTCGCGAGTCCCTCACGGTCGACGCTCGCCAGCATGCATCCGCCCAGTCCCTTTTCGACGGCCCCCAACAGCATGCTCTGGCAGGCGATTCCGTGATCGCAGAAAAAATTTGTATGAATCCGGCTATCACCCAACACAATGATATAGGCCGCAGGACGCTCCCCCTCGGCGGGGCCTTTCCAGTCCTTCAAATAAGCCGCCCAGCCGAGGCGCTGAAAAATCCTTTCGTTCACTTCGGGCTCGCACGACAGTATGTACTTCAGGGACTGCAGGTTTGCACCGCTCGCCGAATGACGCGCAAGATCCACCAACTCCTTTAAAATCTCGGCCGAAATCCTTTCATCCTCGTAGAACCTTCGATAACTCCTGTTTTTGTATACCAAGTCCTTTAACATCTTAACCTCTCTTAATTCTTTCTGGTTTATCGGAAAAAAACAAACGCGGCAGGATTCCTGTATTGAGCTCTACCACAAATCAGCAAGGTTTTCCACAGGCCACCGAAAAAAGCCTGCTGGCCGTTACAAATTTTCCCATTCATGCTGTCTTGATGGCGAATCATAGTGGTCAGCTCGATTGAATCCTTCTTTTGTTTCGTGCTATGATAAAAATTGTTTGAGCCAGGGTCGAGGGCCCTGGAATTGCATTTTTAAGGAGAAAACAATGATTGAAGTGGATATGGTTGTAAAAAACGGCCTGGTTTT
>CAYXDR010000258.1:0-2506 GCA_964463515.1 uncultured Desulfobacteraceae bacterium
ATCTGGTGGATTTGCGTATCAAACGCCTCGATTACGTTGAAAGCGTGCGCGAGAAAGTTTATGAGCGCATGATCTCCGAACGCAAGCGCGTCGCCGCACAGTTCAGGTCGGAGGGGGAAGGACGCAGTGCGGAGATTCTCGGGACGATGGAAAAAGAGTTGCGAAGGATCCGCTCGACGGCCTACCGCCGGGTGCAGGAGGTTCAGGGGGAGGCCGACGCAGAGGCCACGCGCATTTACGGCAAGGCCTACAATCGAAATCCTGAATTCTATGCCTTTCTGCGCACCCTTGAAAGCTATAAAGAGAAAACAAACAAGAATTCCGTCCTGATCCTGACCACGGACAGCGATTTCTATCAATACGTCAAGCAGGCGACCCCGGGCGAAGAGGGGCACCCGCAGGTTCCGGATGAAAACCGGCCTGCGCATTCTAATCAATGACAACTGGACTTCAAAACCGAAAGACAACTCGTAAACGATCAACATTCAAACAAAACCTGCAACTTGTTTCATTAAACTAATTTTTCGTAACAGCAATTTAAACGTAATATAACTCAAGGAGGTATGTCGATGAAACCGGAAACTGGAGCGAAGGCCAAGTATGGCATCTGGGGCATCATTTGCGGCGCAGTCATCGCAATGATCATCGGCTTTTCATGGGGAGGATGGACAACCGCCGGCACGACCGAAGAAATGAACAGGGAAGCGGTCCTGGCGAGTCAGGCGGCGATCTGTGTCGCCCAGTTCATGAAGGAGCCGAACCACGAGGAAGCACTTAAAGAATTTGAGGAGGTGAGCAACTGGGATAGATCTGAATTCGTCGAAAAGGGCGGTTGGGATAAAATGCCCGGACAGGAAAAGGCTGACCATGGTGTCTCACGGGCATGTTCCGATGGGCTTGAGCTTCTTATCAAGAAATGAGGGCTCACATTTACCGGGCAAAGAGGGAGAGATCAGGCAATGGCCTGATGACCCCCCTCAAACAAGCACTCTCCCGACCCTCCTTCTTCGGGGGAGTCGCTTTTTCAACAGACCTGATCGGAAAACGCGGGCAATAGGAAAATAGGGAAAAAGAACCCATGGAAGACTTAAGAGATAAGCTCCGTTCCTTCTTCGGAACTCAGGACCCCCGGAAAAAGAAAAACGTCTTGCCCTCCAAAACTCGCTTCAGCATCTGGTATATTCTGGTGGCATTTCTTTTGTTTTCCTATATTCAACAGTCCTTCTTCTCTTCAAAAGTAGAGACTATTCCCTACAGTCAATTCAAAATGAGCGAGAGCAAACTCTCAACCAGCTCCTGGTGGAAATGGATGGATTCGAAACGAACAAAGGGGTCATCATTATGGCAGCCACCAACAGACCGGAGATCCTTGATCCTGCTCTGCTGCGCCCGGGCCGTTTTGATCGGCAGGTCCTGGTGGACAGGCCGGACATCAACGGGCGTGAAGCCATCCTGAATATCCATTCGAGGAATGTGCTGTTAGCTCCCGATGTGGACCTCCGGATGCTTGCCGGTCGAACTCCGGGCTTTGTCGAAGGGGAGGCACTGGCCACCCTAGTGGTGAACAAGCTCAGGGGAACCTTGCAATGCGCGGCTGTCAAGGCTCCAGGCTTTGGGGACAGACGGAGGGAAATGCTGGAAGATATCGCGATCTTGACAGGGGGGCGGGTGATCAGTGAAGACCTTGGTGTCAAGCTGGAAACGGTAGCTCTGAAAGATCTCGGTACTGCCAAACGTATTACCGTGGACAAGGATACCACAACAATTATTGACGGCGGTGGCGACCGCGGGGCGCTGGAGGGGCGAGTAAAACAGATCAGGGCTCAAATTGAAGAGACAACCAGTGACTATGACCGGGAAAAACTTCAGGAACGCCTGGCAAAATTGATTGGGGGTGTGGCGGTTATCAGTGTGGGAGCCGCCACGGAGACGGAAATGAAGGAGAA
Source organism: uncultured Desulfobacteraceae bacterium (assembly GCA_964463515.1). Taxonomy (GTDB): domain Bacteria; phylum Desulfobacterota; class DSM-4660; order Desulfatiglandales; family Desulfatiglandaceae; genus CAYXDR01. The sequence continues at coordinate 1,947 of CAYXDR010000258.1, forward strand.
AAAGGACAGAGTTGAAGATGCCCTCAATGCAACCCGGGCAGCCGTTGAGGAGGGCATTCTTCCCGGTGGCGGTGTCGCCTATGTGCGTGCCCTGAAGGTTCTTGAAAAAGTCCAGTTTCCGGGGGAAGAGCAACTTGGGATGAACCTTATTAAACGTGCTCTTGAAGAACCTGTCAGGCAAATCGCCAACAATGCCGGCTTTGAGGGCTCTATAGTGGTTCAGCACGTTTTGGAAGGCGAAGGAAATTTTGGTTTTAATGCTGAAACAGGGGCTTATGAAGACCTCATGAAGGCCGGCATCGTGGATCCAACCAAAGTCACACGGTTTGCGCTTCAAAACGCCGCGTCCCTGGCTGGCCTTCTTATGACCACAGAAGCCATGGTTGCTGACAAGCCCCAGAAGGGAAAATCCTCGGCGGCCGCCATGTCCTAGGAGGACATGTATTAGTTGTGAGTTCAATATGTTAACCAGAGGGCAAACCGATGAGGCGCTGTATTGCACCATTTTGAAGGTTGCTCCGCACAGGATTTTGTGCAAAAGAAATCCAATAACGAGAATG
>CAYXDR010000258.1:2516-5029 GCA_964463515.1 uncultured Desulfobacteraceae bacterium
ATGAATTCTCGAGTAACCGTAACCGCGAAATAATTCGCGCTACTTACATGTTCGCTGGCAAGACTATGAAAGTATCGCCCATAAAGCTCAAAGACTCCAAAGGGTTTAGTTTAGGCTTAACCATAGGTCGTATCTATGAGGTCCTAGGGATTGAAGCTGATAAGTATAGACTGCTTGCAGACACGGAATCGAAACCGTTTGGTCAGTGCCCACTTCTTTATGATTCTGATTATTTTAAGGTTATTGATCCACAAGAACCAGATTTTTGGATATGTCAATATGGTGAAGATGGAGAACGCTATTGCTACCCTCCAGAATGGAGTGAGGTTGGCTTTTTCGAAGATTATCATAATGGAATATCTCAAGTTCGTGAAAGATTTTGGAATCTGTTGAAGTCCTACTATCCGAAAACATGGAAAGAAAGAAAAGGGATAGCGAACATCGGCTTTCAGCGGACGCCTGACAGTGCGCGCTGAAGCAGGACGTTAGATTTATGGGTAGACTTATAGCCCTCGAACCGGAATACAGCACAATTTCAGATCGAAAGAAACACAAAAAGGATTTTGATTATAATTTTTCTGGCATTGGCATGTTGCCGCGTTCGCTCGTTATACATGCCAAATTTTTAGATGCAAACCCCTATTTTGTTGTCTGGGATTGCAAATACGATTGTTGCTCCACTGGCCTTAGGGCGGAAGACGAACGAACCATCAAGAAGTAGTATATTGAAGCCTGCCGGGGATGAAAGAGGCTCCCCTCCAGTAGGTCTAGATTATCTCTGAGGATCTCCTAAAAATACCTTGGAAAGCAAAGAATAAGAATCTTGTTTTTTTCGTAATATACAAATGACTCAAGTATATAAATTAAGGTCGAACAGCATTAAGAGGGATGAGAAGAATCGTGCCGCCGAGCAGCCCGTTCGACATCACAAAAGGAGATTAGGTAATGGACGTCCAGACAGCTGTTGAAGAAATCAAAAAGTTGCGCTCAGCAGATGGGACTGAGTGGCTTGAAAAGACACACATTGCTACAAACTGCTTCTGGAAAGGAGTCGTGGCGAAGCTCAGCCGCGATCCGAAGCTTTTCGGAGACCGGAACTGTTCACTGGCAGTATTTCGCCTGTCTGAAGAGATCCCGGGGATTGATTTTTTCCGTGGCATTTTCGAAGTGGACGATATTGGAATCTGGTACTACGACGGTGATGACAATATCCATCATGATCAGATTGGGCGGCAGGGGGTTATTCCGTGGCGTTGCGTGAAGGGGTTGGTTCTTCACCAGAGTTCGTGACCATCAGAGGTCTATTGTGAAGTTGAACAGTGACGCCATACACACGAACAGCAACTCTGTTGAGGTCCTTTCCCGCGATAGACCGATTTGGTGAAAAAACCAGATTAAAAGTCGTTTCACTGAATCGCCCTAAAAGCGAATTCCATGCGCACTCTGCGTTCAAGTGTTGCAATGGAATACTGGCGATTCCGGACCCTGCTGAAAATGCAACATTCGATAAGGCTGTACGTATCAAACGGCTTTTGAATTTCGAGTTTTGATTTCACTCCGATGAATTTTCAGGAATAATGGGGTTAACACTTCAATAAAGGAGGATTCCAGGATTCAAACGGAATACCCGCGCGGATAAAGCTATAAATCCAGACAGTTTATGTGCTCCCTACAACTCGAATGCAGACAACTTGAAACGGCGCATACAGGGTGGTATTATCTTTAAACGACAGGAGGAAGTATGGCACTTAATTTGAGAGAGTGTGAAGCATCGGCCCTAAAGTTGCCCGCTGCCGAGAGAGCCGCCTTGGCAAAGCGCCTTATCGAGAGCCTCGATTCTCTTGACAGCGCTGAGAATGAACGCCTCTGGGTCGAGGAGGCAGAGCGACGGTATCAGGCTTACAAGGATGGCCGCCTCTCTGCGCGATCTGCTGCTGACGCGATCCGAGACGCCCGGGCACGATTGTGAAAAAGGCTGTTCGCATGGTGAAGCCGGCCGAGCTGGAAATGCTCGATGCTGCTATTTATTATGAATTGCAGGTTGCCGGCCTTGGACAAGACTTTCTCGACAGGATGGCTTCGGCTGTCGCGGACATCGGGGAAAATCCTGAGCGCTGGCCTATCGTCATGCAAAACATCAGGCGTCGCCTCGTGCACCGATTTCCATATGGCCTATTCTATCGAGTGGATGCGGATGAAGTTGTCGTGCTCGCAGTCGCCCACCTTCACCGACATCCCACCTATTGGGTCGGAAGATTATAATTTCTTAACGGGAGTGCCAGGCGAATCGCAACAGCTCGCGCGTGACCCCAGGTTCAATGATTGCCCTGGAATGCGCTCAGATTCAGACTTTGGTAAAAGTGCATATCGATAGCTTTTGTAACGCACGCATTCTGAAATTAGAGGGACCAAAGACTCACAACATAAACAAACCCGCAACATAATGGGTTGATCATGTAATATGGCGGTTTGCCATGATACATCAGGAATACTCGCAGATTCAGACCTGGTAA
>CAYXDR010000259.1:0-5026 GCA_964463515.1 uncultured Desulfobacteraceae bacterium
GGAAGCTTTGCGGGAAACCCGGACTTACGGCAAATTCAGATGCCATAACCCGAGCTGCATGGGAAGACTCCAGCCCGCGGCAGGAGACAAGACAGTTAAATGCCCTCTGTGCGGCATGGAATTCCGGGTTCACTGGATAAGGCCTGATTTTCCCAGGATCCGCGGACCTGTCTGGGAAACAAACAAAAAACTGGCAGAGGAAGCCATGAAAAATAACTTTCACCAAAAAATAAAACCATCCAAAAAAAGAGGAGGAGCCGATTATGGCGCTGAATAGAAAAATCGCCTATATAAATCTTTCAACCGGCGATATCACAACGGCCCCGATTCCGCTTGACATGCGCCGGAAATTTCTCGGAGGCAGGGGGCTGGACGCCTACCTGCTCCTTAACCACACTGAAAAGGGTGCCGATCCCCTCGGCCCCGATAACACCCTGATTTTCAGCGCCGGTCTTCTCACTGCAACCTGCGCATCGGCCACCGCCAGGACCCACGTAATGGCCAAATCCCCTCTCACAGGGCTCCTCGGAAGCGCAAACATGGGCGGATTTTTCGCCCCTGAACTCGCTTGGGCTGGCTTTCACCACCTGGTTATCAAAGGCAAGGCCGAAAAGCCGGTTTACATCTGGATTCATAATGGAGAAATCGAGATCAGGGATGCCGCAAACATCTGGGGGAAAAGCGTAACCGAAGCCCAGTGGGAAATCCGCAGGGAACTTGGAGACGAGGAAATCAAATCAGCAGTATGCGGTCCGGCCGGAGAAAACCTGGTGCGGTTTGCAAACGTCATGACAGGCATCAAGAATTCCGCGGGCAGGACCGGAATGGGCTGCGTTATGGGCTCCAAGAACCTGAAAGCCGTGGCGGTCAGAGGCACGATGGACATCCGGATCGCCCATCCCATCGACGCGTTGGAGTACAACAAGAGATTCATAGACCAGATAGTAACCTCCAAGGTCAACCAGACCCAGGGGACGCTGGGAACCCCGTTCATTTGGGGCGCTACCAATTCCTGGGGGGGGATCCGTACAAGGAACTTCCAGTACAACCAATGCGAATATGCAGATGACATTGAACCGGAAAGGCTCGATGAAATTGCCGAAGAAACAATGGGCCCATACCATATGACGGGCTGCTTCGGCTGCCAGGTACACTGCAGGGCTCAATACCGGATACCTTCGGGCCCTTATGCCGGGCGCTACGATGAAGGCCCCGAATACACCTCCCAGGGGGCTTTCGGCGCCGAAGTGGACTGTAAAAGCGCGGTAACCGTGTTGACCGGAAACCACCTGGTGGACCAGTTCGGCATGGACAACCTGGAAACCGGCAGCTTGATTTCCTGGGCAATGGAGCTTTATGAGCTTGGGATAATTACTTCGAAAGAAACCGACGGGCTGGATCTCCGCTTTGGAAACGACGAAGCGCTCCTGGAGATGATCGAACGTATCTGTTATCGGAAAGGATGGCTCGGAGATGTGCTCGCAGACGGAGGGGTAGCCGCCTCCGAAAGAATCGGCAAAGGCTCCTTCGAATACCTTATTCAGGTAAAGGGTATGAGCAATCTCCATTCGGACGAAAGAGCCACCCCTGCCCTGGCACTCAACGTGGCCACATCCTCAAGGGGATCGGACCACCTTCGAAGCCGGCCGGCCATCGATCTCTACCATCTACCCGAGCCGGTGCTGAGAAAAATTTACGGAAACCCCATCCCCTACGACGGACCGCTCAGCTCCGAGCATACTTCATACGAAGGTAAGCCATGGCAGGTCTTCTGGCAGGAAAACTGCTACATGGGCATCGACTGCCTGGGTATCTGCAAGTACCACACGACCTTCCTCGGCCCTACCTTGCCCAATTTCGAAGATTGGGCCAAAGTAATCTACTACAACACCGGACTGGAGTTTACGCCTGCCGAGTTGTGGGAAATATCCGAACGCTCGAACATGGTCGAGCGCCTTTTTAACTTGAGGGAAGGCCTTGTCAAGGACGACCCGGCCAAAGGCGACACACTCAACCACCGCTATTTCGACGAACCCTGCACCCGGGGAGCCCCTGACGTGATCGGCGCTAGGATCGACAGGAAAAAATTCCAGAAAATGATTGACGAATTTTACGCCTACAAGGGACTCGATGAAAACGGTGTTCCGAAGCCGGAAACCCTTGAAAGGCTGGGGTTGGCCGACGAGCCGTCCCATTTGATCTAGGCCTTTCCGGCTGATTTTAACGGCTTACCGGAAACCAGAGGCTTCTGAAAAATGATGCTTTCTAAAAAGTCGAAAAATCATGTCCCTCGGGGTCGGGGCTACTATCGACATCGGTATCGGAAGTTGATGAGCGCCCTTTTCGACCCCGCTACCGATTCCGATCCCGACGCCGATAAGCCGGGGCTGGAACTTTTTACGGGGCCATCAAAAATGAAAGCAAGAGGAAAAAATCCATGTCCAAAGTTCTTGTAATAGATTATCATAAGTGCACAGGCTGCAGGCTCTGTGAGCTGGTTTGTTCGGTGGTCAACGAAGGAGTGTCCAACCCGGCGCGCAGCAGGATCCGCGTAATGAAATGGGAGGCTGAGGGTCTCTATGTGCCCATGAGCTGCCAGCAGTGCATTGATGCGCCGTGTGTAAATGCATGCCCGGTTAAAGCGCTCAAGAGGGATGAAACATTAAACCGCATTGTCGTAGACTATGACCTGTGTATCGGCTGCAGAACATGCGTGAGTGTCTGCCCGTTCGGGGCCATGAATTTCGATGCGATCGACAGGAAAGTCTTCAAGTGCGAGCTGTGCGGAGGAGATCCCCAGTGCGCCCGTTTCTGCGAGGTCAAGGCGATCGAGTACCGGGAGCCCGACGATATGGTTCTCTACAAAAAAAGAGATGCAGCCCGCCGGTTCTCCGCAGCCGGGAAAGAGGCAGCTGTAATGCTGGAAGCGGTTTGAGTGAGGCCTTTCAACCCCCTGCGAGAAGCAGCGTGAGATGGATCTGGTCGCCGTCTTCCACTCGCTTCCCCAGTTCGTCTGGATAGGCGCTTTCGAAGTTGACGTAGACTTCGATCGTCGACCGCAGTGCACCGCGGGAATCGAATATCACATCCTGCATTCCGGGATGAAGCCTGACAAGATCGTCGATGCATTCTCCCACGGTGTCACCTTCGACCTCCACCACCTCGCTGCCCCCGGTGTGCCGCCTGTGAGTTTTGTGAATATGAACTTTTACCATCAAGACTTTATACACCAATTTCCACGGAGGACGAAATGGAAAAAATCGGCGTCATCGGTGCAGGAAACATGGGTAGCGGCATAGCCCAGAAAACAGCACAGGAAGGCCTGAAGGTAGTACTGATTGACATGAAGCAGGAATTCGTCGACAGGGGAATGCAGAATATCAGGCAGACGCTTGAAAGCGGGATATCGAGAGGAATTTTCCGGGCAGAGCAGGTTGAGGATATAGTCAGCCGGATCCGGCCTGCCACCGACATTGCGGAGGCTTCCCGCTGCGATCTGGTGATAGAAGCCATTTTTGAAGACATGAAAGCGAAAACCGACCTCTTCAAAAGCCTGGACCGGGAATGCTCAGAAGGGACTATCCTTGCCACAAACACATCCTCATTTTCGGTGTCAGAGCTTGCAGCCTCCACCGAAAGGCCAGACCGCTTCATCGGCCTTCATTTCTTTTACCACCCGGCCAAGAACAGGCTGCTCGAAATCATTCCCGGTAAAATGACATCCATGGAGACCGTAGAAGCCGCCAAACGCTACTCGCTCGCCACAGGAAAGACTGAAATTATTGTTAAAGACAGCCCCGGTTTCGCCGTCAACCGCTTTTTCGTGCCCTGGCTGAACGAAGCCGTCCGCATAATGGATGAAGGCTGGGCCGGGACAGCCACAATAGAACAGGCTGCCAAAGAACGCTTCGGTGTAGGAATGGGACCCTTTGAACTGATGAATGTCACAGGGATTCCAATTGCGTTTCATTCCACAATGTCACTCGAAAACGCCCTCGGGGAATTCTACGCGCCCGCAGCAGGCCTCAAGGCCCGGTTTGAATCAGGCCGGCCTTGGGATCTCGCCCAGCCTGTAGATGAAAACCTTATTCATAGGGCCGGGAACCGGCTGCTGGCCGCAGTGTTTTATGTGGTATCCTGCATGATCGACGAGGAAACCGCCTCCCCCGCGGACATCGACCTGGGTGCAAAGGTGGGGCTCAGGTGGAGCAGAGGCCCCTTCGAATTGATGAACAAAATCGGTGTGGAGCATGCACGTGACCTGGTGCAGGATCTTTTAAGCGACCGGCCGGCGCTCCCTGTCCCCTCCTCACTCGCGGAGAGGGGCCGCAGCGGGGAGCCGTGGGATATAAGATACGTCGACTATTTCAGGGACGGGCCGCTTGCCCGCGTTATTATTTCCCGGCCTGAAGCCATGAATGCGCTCAACCAGACAGTGGTCCGCCAGATCGACGAGGCATTCCGCGAAGCCCAAGCCGATGAAGAAACAAAAGCCGTCGTGCTCGAAAGCAAGGGAAAGGCCTTCGTCGCTGGAGCTGACATAGGTTTTTTCATAGACTGCATAACCGAACGCAGACTTAAGGACAACCTTAAGTTCACAACATACGGCCAGGAAGTATATCGCCGGATCGACGAGAGCCCGAAGCCGGTGATAGCCAAGGTGGACGGGCTTGCCCTGGGCGGAGGGCTGGAACTGGCCCTGACCGCCGATGCGATTGTAGCTTCCACCAAGGCTGTCATGGGATTTCCGGAAACCGGAATCGGCATTTACCCCGGCCTTGGGGGAACCCAGCGCACAAGCAGATATGTCGGCAAGGAGCTGGCCAAATATCTGGTCTTCACCGGCCGGATGCTTTCGGCACAGGAAGCCCTCGAAATCGGCCTCGTTGATCATGTCGCCGAACCCGCTGAAATTGACCAGACCGTCAAGCGGCTTGTGCTTGAAGACCGGATCAAAGGCCCTAAAGGCAGGCTTCCAGGCAAACTTCCTGAAAAATGGGCTGCCATTGCAGATAAATTCCGCGAT
>CAYXDR010000260.1:0-5012 GCA_964463515.1 uncultured Desulfobacteraceae bacterium
TATTCCCCCCCCAAAAGTCCGTATCTTTTGCCTGTCCCCACTCTGTCCCCACTTTTAACCAGAAACAGAAGGTTTCTTAAGGCAATCATGGGAAAGATAATAACGGTATTCTCTAATTGTGTCAACAACTTTTATCACTTTACGGGAAAAGTCGGGAAAGCACCGGAAACGGCTTATAAGAAACTCTTAATCAATTGGTCGGGGGTTCGATCCCTCCCACGCCCACCAACAAAATCAAGCACTTAAGGCTCTTCTCCGGAAGGGCTTTTTTCTTTGTAAGGGCTCCAGTGGAAGGATAGTGGAAGGAATTTCTTTTGATGAGCCGCCTGAACGGATAAGAAATATGCTTCAAAGCTCCAACACATAGGCCAGGCATTAAAGACATAATTCAAAATTTATTTTGGACAGGAGCACCTCAAGTTGTTAATCAACAATCGCTTTTAACAACCCATCCCTTGCATCCGAGTAAAACTGGATATCAACCTTTGTGGCCATCTCGTCAGAAAGATCAAAGAGCCACCGTCAGCGCGGATACTTTCCTTACCCCGGCTGAATTCCTCTGACTCCATGTAGCCTTTCATGATGTTCACGCCGTCCTTCTGATCAAAGGATATGCCGGAGATCTCATCAAAACAGATCACATCATACTGGCAGACCAATCCGCGCTGGCCCGTGGAGTTGTTCACGAACATCCGGGCGACCGTCGCCTTCCCACCTGAAATGAGATGGGCATACGGCGAGACTTGCTGAAACAGATGGCTCTTACCCGTGCCCCTGGGACCAAGCTCAACAAGGTTGTAGTTGCGTTCGACAAATGGCACCATCCGTAACAACAATGCATTTATCTGGCGCTCGGATAATATGCCCGGCTCGATACCAATGGGGCGCAGCAGGAAGTGCTTCCACTCTTCTGTGGAGAAGTTTTCCCTTGCCTCGGAAAGATTGTCCAAAACGTCCCGTTTTGAAAGCTGGATTTCACGCAGGGTATCGATACCGAAGGGGCGCCCTCCCCTTTCCTGTGCGATAGCCGCGTCGTAGCCAAGGGTGATTTCCGCATAGAAGCCTCCGGTGAGCATGCGTTCGTGCCTGTTGACAAGCTCCGGACTTATGCGCACATCGGTCAACTGCAGGCTGGGAAGCGTGGAGATGAAAGAATCCGTCCTGGTATCCAAACGGGCCGTAATCAAGTCAATAATTTTGACTTCACCGTGTTCCCTGGCCCGTGCTTTGAAAAGCTCTTCCTCTCCGGCCTTGACGGTGCGTGACTTCAGTTGCCTGGCCAGTTTCCATCCTCTCGAATGGCCTTCATGATCGATGTCTCCGAACTCGGACCACGCCTTCTGAATATTTAAAAGCCAGCTGCGATTTACAAATCGCAACAAAAGCTTTCCACTCATTGTCATTGCGCCCGATCTGAAAAGCCTCACCCTGATCCGACTTCAGGTAGGCCAGAATCGTCCAGTCTTTAGCATTGATTTGTGACCAGATCACTCCCCGGTATTGAGGTTCAGCGAGTGGCTTCAGGTGCTCCGGGCAGCTTTCTACTGCACGTAAATCCTGTCGACTTACTCCAGGTAGGTAAAGAATCGGGGTTATATTGGCCGGTAGCTCCATTTTCGGCGCCTTTCCCGCTATCACGCACCGGAGCCAGATGGCGGGGCCAGTTCTTTTCTCGACGTCGTAGTCACCCAGGATGAACATTTCAGGCAATTCAACCTGCATACGAGCTGCCACAGGTTCCCACTGACGGTCGCTGTCCGGCCAGAGAATACATGAGGGAGCCGCCTGCACGTCGGAATTATAGATGGCAGCGCTTCGGATAGCCATGTGAAGCGCCTCGTTAATAGTGGTCATATGACCTCCAAAGCTCGCCGGACATCAAATAAACAGAATCAAGTGCCGAAATCTGGTCTTCAAGCCGGTTGCCTGTCCTTGTTCGGACTGCCGCAGGCAGCACTATTTCTCGGTGATTCCATAGACGGTCCTGATCACCTTAAGCACCTCTAACGGAACAACGCCCTTGATGCCCAGTTGTTGTAATAACTGCAAACCCAGTTCAGGTTCAATTGCTTGCAAAAATGAAGCCAAATCCTTCCGGGCAATCCCAGGCAACTCGATAAGTGATTCCGGATTCAGCAACAGATAAAGGCGCAGCACATCATTTCTGTGCTTCTTGATGTCGCGGCTGTCAATCTTTTCACCCTCGGCCTTGCGTGCAACCAGATCCAACCAGGCACGTGCCTTGAGGGGGATCAAACACTCTTCGGTCACAAGGGAAATGCCCCCGATCTCTCGTTTGTGCCGATGGATAAATTCATAATAGTTCTCATCAAGCAAAATAGCTGAAAGGCTTGAAACATCCTCACCCACCGGAATGGGAGTCAGATGACTGTCATCGCCGAGCACCAACAAATCATGCTTACGCGAAAACAATTCCAACATGTAAGGGTATTCGGGCTCTACAGGCGATTGAAAGCGATAAAAAGTCTTGGTGCCTTGACTTTTCTCACCGATCACATAACCACCGGCACGGATAAATTCCCAAAACGCATCGGCAAAAGCAGCGTCCAGCACCTCAATGCATAAAACGATATCCAGATCCTTTGTGGCACGCGGCCTCATCCCAGCTTCATTGAGAACCAGCCAGCTGGCTGCACCCCCAATCAACACATAACAGTCTTTGAAATCGGCAAAGTGTGCCGAGAATCGATCAAGTCCTACGACCATGCCGTTTTCTCCATCATTTCTTCCAAGGCCCTCTGTACGCGTTCATCCTCTTCATCGCGTAAGCTGAGAAACAGGGAAAAACAATCCACAAATCCTTCCCGGGCGAGCAGTCCAGGATCATAGCGCCACAGTTGAATGATGCAGGTGTTTTCATCTTCCACCGGGATCAAGCGGATATGCTCGGATATCCTCTTCCATGCTTCTCGCCCTAAGGCGTACACGGGTTCTCTTGGCGCAGCAAGGACGCTATATTCAGCAAGGGCGGTCTCCCCCGCTACAATGCGAAGTTCGGGCGCCGGCTTTTTGTGCTCGATGCGAACAATTTCCCGGACCGGGTTCCGAAGATAGGGCAGTGCCGCTTTCCAAAGCGTTTGAGGATCGGACGGGAATTCGATCAATCTTTCCCTGCCCCTTCGACCCACCTTGCCTAAATCATTGGCCTCGATTTCATCAAGCGCCCGGGACATGGTCATCGTTGTATAACCCAATTCCTTTGCAAGGGTCTTGGGTGTACCCGGCGTCTTCACTCCACCTGTCAGGGCGTAAAGCAGAAGCACCTGGGTAGCGGGGCTCACGGCCTCCACGGGAACCAAAGAGTTTTTCCTTTTTCTCGCCTGCACGGCAATACCAAGCTCCGGCCAATAAAGTTGCTGCCCCGGAACTACGAAAGGGATCTTTCGCTGGATCAGTCGTGCTCGCACATAGCTGGGCAGTTCCTCCGCTATCAGGCAGTAGCTTTCAAATCCGTTCGCGCTTCCCAGGATTTGGCGCAGATGCTTTTCAAATGCAGCAGGTCGAAATTCAGATGGATCCTTGAGCACCACTCCCAAAAACCTGCACTTCCCGACAGTGATTTCAAATAGAGCATAAAGCTGATTCAAATACTGGGGCAGGCGGGCGGGTATACTTGGTCCCAAGACGACCTGCTGCCCTGCCGCCTCCGAAACGTACTCCACAAAATATTTCAACAGTTTTTCCATTTCCCTACCGCAACATTTTTTTGCACTGTAACATTATAAATGTTATTTAGCAAAAAAAGTTTATCGGTCTTCCGATAACCGCTTTTTAGGTAAATTCCGGCCAGACCAAACGGGACTCCCCACGGATTTAAAGATTGAAATATCGCTGGAGGACTTGAAATCGACAACTTTCACGGGTTCCCTCAATCACTTGGAAGAATAAGGCCATGTTGTTCGGCCAAATTGTCGTTTATAACTGTGACAGATGTAGGAGAGAAGGACCATGTCTTGATTGTTGCGTAAAGCGACTTCTTGAGTGCCTCTTGTATAGGTGGCAACCAAGCTTCCCGATGTCCGTTGATAACCAGAATAAACCGCACCCCGGCCTTCGATAGATCCAGCGCTTTGAATGGCTCTGGAAGTTCTTCATCAAACTTTGGATGTCTTTTAAGGCAGGCTGCCCAGCCCAGTGAGAAGGCATTGATCAGCTTCTCGCGTATTTCGGCGATAAAGGCATCGAAGTTCGGCTGGGTCTCAGGCCGAGGTGTGCTTGATTTTGCCTCCACAATCCAGACAATTGGCGGCTGCCCTCTCTTGGTTTTCAGCAGCAGAAATTCTGCCATCTGCACACCATGTTGGATATCAGCATAGATATTGCTCTTCTCGATATAGAAGCACTGGTGAGAAGGATATGGGCCGAATTTCATACCAGATTCAAGAATAACCTGATCTGTCATTTGAGTACCAACTCACTTCCTTTTTGTAAAGTCTGATCGACTCATCAATGATTGTGTTTTCCGGCATACCGTCCTTCAAGTCTGATGCAGTCCATTGGCTGTCTTCGGCCGAAATCACTGGGATGGATAGCTTTTTCTCCTGAGCAATCAGGAATAGTTTTTTCACCACAAAGTATGAGTGGCTTGCCATAAAGAACTGAATTCCACGCTCGGCAAGCATGGCAATGATATTCAAAAGTTTGGAGACTGCCTGAGGGTGTAGTGCTGATTCAGGTTCGTCAACAAAAATTACTGATCCGGTATCTAGGTATCGGTTACCGAGTAGCGTATCAAAAATAGCAATCTTCTTTATCCCTTCTGCGGTGACACCGATCGGAAACTTCTGCTTGCCTTTTTTGAAATTCCATTTTCCTGATGACTCATCAAACTCAATCCGCCCACCCAACATATCCTCAAGGTCTTGGCGAGACTTGGAAAACTCCCTGTAGTTCTTCCCCTCATCGTTGATTGGCGTAATGCACGGGCCAAATCCAGATAAGTATCATCAAAACCAAACACTTTGTATTGTTCTCTTGATTTAAGAGCATCC
>CAYXDR010000261.1:0-5012 GCA_964463515.1 uncultured Desulfobacteraceae bacterium
CACCTAACGGCTAATGGCTAATTGCTAACCGCTATTTCATCCGCGTGATAATCTAATGACCTAATTTCATGCCCCAGCCTTCAAATAGATGCATGATTCCAAATCCATACCAAACAGTATAAGCGACATAAAATATAAGAGAAAGTATAACAATTAAGTATTTATCTTTTATGCTCTGTGATTCAATTCCGTAATAGTTATAAGAACATTCTAAAACTCTATTTTGAACAAGTTTAATGTTTTTTGCGGGTTGAAATCGCTTTTCTTTAGTGAATTGCGCATCTAATTTATTGGATAAAACCCACCAATTATAAAGAACTCTAAGCTCATTATAACCATATTTTTCCTTGATGGCTTTTCCGTCATTTTTGAACATGACCTCTGAATCATCGATAACAGCTGTCAATAAAGTTTTTAAATCTCCTTTGACTGTTATGCCCCGTCCCTCCGATTCGGTTTCTGCACCTGCCTCGTCCAGCAGGATGGCGGATTGGCGGGCCTGCTCCTCAGAAGCCATTTCAATTTTAAATTGGAAAGATTCGGGATCCATTTTCAGAATTTCGTCGCGCACTGCGTCTGAATAATCGGCTGAACCCTTTGAAATGGAATTGTAAAGATTGTCCAAAAACTCCATTGAGTTGTGTCCGTTGAATACCGGCGTAAACATGAAGAGAAGGACAACCAAAAAGACGGCCAACATCATCAGGCCTTTGAATGTTGCTTTTTGTTGAGCTTTCATACCCCATGCTCCTCGCTTTTGAGAGTTTTGATGTTAGTGAGAAAAATACCTATAACCCAGACCCCGAACCCGCCGATCACTATGAAAAAGGCCCATACGCCGATGGTTTCGAGAGTTTTGCCCAGGGCCGCAGAGATAGGCAGAACATCGAGATCCGCGAGCTTGGCAGGCAGGGCGAAAATCCGGTTTACGAAGCCGGCCAGCACGGCCATGGCGTAAAAACCTCTGATGGTTATACCTTTGACGACTTTGGTGACAATTGCTCCAACCTGTATCCCCACCAGCGAACCGATCAGCATGCCCATGGCCAGCGTATAGAAGATAAAACCATATATGGCATACTGGCTGATGGCGGCATAACCGGCCGTAAAAATGATCTGGAAGATATCGGTTCCGACGGTCGTCATGGAGGAAACACCCAGGACGTAAACAAAAATCGGAAAAGTTAAAAAGCCTCCCCCCACTCCCATAATTCCAGCAGCCAGGCCCACAACGGCCCCGCTTGCCACCAGGAAGAGCCATGAAACACTTCGTCCGCCGGGTGTAAAATCGTAGTCAAAGCTGATCATCGGGGGAATTTTGATGGACTGGATTCGGTTACAGAGATTGCCCAGTTCTGCTCCTTCGTCCCTGCTGCACTGTGTTTCTTCTGTGGAAACAACTTTCTGTGGTTGCTGCTGCTTGCGGGCCTTAAGGTAGTCCATCATCGCATAGGTGCCTAGAAAGCCGAGCATCAAGGAATAAATGGTTGTTATGAATGCATCGCTCATAACAGGATTTATTTCGTACAGGATACGGTTGATCATGCCGCCGAAAGTTGCGCCTATCACCGCGCCTATCAGAAAAACAACGGCCAATGGAACAGAAACATTCCCCAGCTTGCGGTGGATGACGCTTCCCATTATCGCCTTTGCAAAGATATGAAAAAGGTCCGTACCCACGGCGAGAATGCCTTTTATGCCCGCACTCATCAGGGCGGGAGCGATTACGAAGCCGCCCCCTGCGCCGATGCACCCGGTTATAAGGCCCGCGCCCAATCCAATAAGGATAGAGATTATGAAAATGCTGGTGGAATAAAAAGCCGGGCTGTAGGCTTTTTTACCTCCCAGAACATCCGGCAGAACTTCGGCTGCTTCGTCCGCAAAAGCGACACCACCGAGGATTATCGGCACGAGAAGCAGGCCTAAAACCAACAGGCGCCTTCTGCTGCCGAGAATGTTGAATGCCATTTGACGTTCCCACCTGGCGTGAGCTACCGCCCCCATCATCATGAAGCGCCCCAAGTCTTTGAAGAATCCCATGGTCAAATCCTTGTCTGCTAGTGGTTGATAATCTCAGTTTGACATAAAGGTTCATTTTTTGGGTTTAAACAGGATTTTTCGAAAGCATCCTGTATTTTAAACGATAGTTCATCAAGATCAGCAGGTTTAACCAGATAATCGAACGCACCCGCCTGAATACCGTTTACCGCCGCATCCAGACAGGCGTGCCCGGTCAGCAGTATAACTTCGGTAGGAGGATGGCGGTTTTTTATGGTTTTAAGTGCTTCCAGTCCGTCCATGCCCGGCATTTTTACATCCAGAACAACGACATGGAAAAACCGTCCGCTCAGCATATCCAGAGCAGCCTGCCCGCTTTGTGCCGTAGCCGTTGAAAAGCCCCGCAATCGAAGTCTTTCGGCCAGGCTGGATGCAAATTCTATTTCATCGTCGACCAGTAAAACATTACACACCGTCATAGAGTCCTCGCTTATCAAGGCGGTTGCATGGGTCGATGGCGATCTCTACTCCAAAGGTATCCGCAGTTGTCTCCAGAGTTTTCCGGCAAATGGTTACAGGTTGTATCATCTCTGCTCAGGTACCGGCGCCCGCTGTAAAATCCTGCGGCAGGCTTCCTGCAGTTGTTCGTAGAGTGAAGCGGCGTCATAAAGATTGAAAGTCCGCAACCGGGCCACTCCGTCAACCATCGAAAAAATTATGAACGCAGCCTTGCCGGATGATTCGACATTGATCGATCCGTCCTGCTGGCCCTCTAAAATGGCCTTTTCGAACACGTCCAGGATAAAATTGTATATCTCAGCAAAGTGGCGCCTGAATACAGGGTTGCCCTGGGCAAGTTCGTATGCGTCGTATCTATGCAATATTAGGAAGATTTCTTCCATCGTTCCGACAAGGAAAAGATAAAAGTAAATGGAGCTTTCCAGCCTTTCGAGGCCGTTGGCGAACTGCCTTTCCCTAAAAAACTCGTTATATTTTTCGACAAGATTTAATTTGATATTTTCAAGGATTGCAGCAAAGAGGTCCTCTTTGGTTTTGAAATGGTAAAATATGGTTCCTTCGGCTACACCGGTCAGCTTGGCGACCTCGGCAAGTGCGGTGTTATGGTAGCCTTTTTCTGAAAAAAGCCGGGTGGCTGTGTTGAGAATAATTTCCCGTTTGGACAAGGTAGCGGCCTCCAGAAAAGCTGAGTGAGCACTCAGTACAATAACAGCGGATTTTCCGGGCGTCAAGAAAATACCGTAAATTTTGACTCTCGGTAGTCAAAGTGAATAGGTGCGGCGAAAGCATGGGCTGTGCTGCCGACAGGTGCAGCCAACAGCGGCCGGAAAGCTCCCCCAAGATTTTACCCTCTGCAAGCGTCGTTATGGAGCAGGGGGCAGTACATGCTCCTTGACAGTTATGGCATTATTGGTGCTAAAGTTAAAAACGCATGTGTTTTGCTTTGGTGATTCCTGTGTGAGAATCTGAAAGGGGGGATTTCAATGGGTGATTATCGATATCTTTTCGGGCCTGTGCCGTCGCGCAGATTCGGGCGGTCTCTGGGAATCGATCTCACACCTTTTAAGACTTGTTCTCTGGACTGTATATTCTGCCAGCTTGGTAAAACCACGAACAAGACCTGCGTCCGGAAGGAATATGTTCCTTTGAATGAAGTGACGCAAGAAATCACGAAATGGCTGGATTCCGGTGTCAGTGCAGATTATTTGACCCTTTCAGGATCCGGTGAACCTACTCTTCATTCCGGTTTCGGAGATGTACTTGCTTTTGTTGGAAACATGACTGAAATTCCCACCGTGGTTCTCACAAATGCGACTCTGCTGTATTTGCCCGAGGTCAGGGATTCCGCCTGCAATGCCAGGATTGTAAAGGTGTCCCTGAGTGCGTGGGATCAGGCATCTTTTGAGACCATCAACCGTCCTTGTGAAGGCCTGAGTTTCGATCTTCTGGTTGAAGGCCAGAAAGCTTTACGCCGGCAGTTCGACGGGGAGATCTGGATGGAAGTGGTGATGCTTGAAGGTTTGAACACAAATGATGAGGATGTAAAAAAAATTGCTGCGCTGGCAGCGGAGATAGGGCCTGATAAGGTTCATTTGAACACCGCTGTGCGCCCTCCTGCCGAAGCTTATGCAACGCAGGTAACCCCCGGCCGACTTAGTGAACTTGCAAAATTTTTTACGCCGGCGGGTGAAATAGTGGCGGCATTCAGCAGCAGGCAGGCGAAAACTACCGCCGTACAGGGAGATGAGATAGAGGCCATGCTCCGGCGGCGTCCATGCACCGCCGAGCAGGTTGCCTCATCATTCGGTATGCACTTGAATGAAGTGAGTAAATATCTGGGCCACATGCTTCATACGGGAAAAATCAGGTCCGAGCGTACGGATAACGGGGTCTTTTATTTTGCTTCGGACGACAAAAAAGCCGAATGAAAGCCTTGAAACCCAGCGCAGGTTTTAGCCCGCGGGAATTCCGGACGGGCTCCGGATTCAATTGGTGACCCTGTATATGTTTTCAATTTGAGCAGGGTCGTCTATACATATTCCAAGATCCTTCAGAATCCCGTCCCGCAGGGAGTAGATCCATCCGTGTACGCATAAAGATCGCCCGGATTTCCAGGCGTTTTGAACTATGGTCGTGTTACAGACATTTGCGCACTGTTCCCTGACATTCAGTTCGCAGAGGAGAGACAGCCTTTCGTCCGGGTCCTCCAACTCGTCGATTTTATCGCTGTAGAGCCGATAAACATCTTTGATGTGCCGGAGCCAATTGTCGATAAGCCCGTGGGTTTTACCTTCCATGGCAGCTTTTATGCCGCCGCACCCGTAATGTCCACAGACTATTATGTGCGGAATTTCAAGGGCTTCTACGGCGTACTGTATAACTGAAAGGCAGTTCAGGTCTGTGTGAACCACGACGTTTGCGATATTTCGGTGGACGAACAATGAACCCGGGGGTAGATCCACTATTTGGTTGGCCGGAACGCGGCTGTCCGAACA
>CAYXDR010000262.1:0-4989 GCA_964463515.1 uncultured Desulfobacteraceae bacterium
AAAAGTCCCCAAGCCGTCATTCCGGCGTAGGCCGGAATCCATAAGTTGTTGGAATCACTGGACCCCGGCCTGCGCCGGGGTGACGATAGATGGGATATTTTGACTTTTTACGAGGCCATCATCCGTTGCGATATACGGTCTTTACCTTATGGAGACAGTAAAAGCATCCGGGCTATACTTTCATGAATATGGTCGTGGGCGGGTTCAACGGCGGGGAAACGCGCTGGTTTAATGGTTTGCCGAATGTATTTTTCACCGCAAAAGGAGTTGCTATGGGAATCTATAATTTGGAGAAAATTTTTGATCCGCTCAGTATTGCTGTTGTAGGTGCAAGTGAAAAGTCCGACAGTATAGGATCGGCTGTTGTCACAAATTTGATTCAGGGAGGATATAAGGGAAAAATTATCCCTGTTAATCCCGGTTATAGGAAGATTCATGGATTCGACGCCTTTGGCTCCATGGACTCCGTGGAAGAGGAGGTGGATCTGGCGGTGATTGCGACTCCGATAGCAACCGTTCCCGGTATTGTTGAAACATCTGTTGAAAAGGGTGTGAAAGCCGCGGTTATACTTTCAGCCGGTGGACGTGAGGCAGGGGACAAGGGCCGTGAGATTGAATCTGAAATAAAAGCCAAAGCCGAAAATCGCGGTCTTCGCATTCTGGGCCCGAATTGTTTGGGAGTTATAGCGACCGGCACCAATCTGAATGCAAGCTTTGCCTCGCAGATGCCCTCGGCAGGCAGAATCGCGTTTGTTTCTCAAAGCGGCGCGATATGTACTGCCATGCTTGATCTTTCATTGAAGGAAAACATCGGATACAGCTATTTTATCAGTACCGGGTCGATGCTGGATATCGATTTCGGCGACATTATCGATTACCTGGGCAATGCACCGCAGGTGGACAGCATACTTCTCTATATAGAGAGCCTGAAAAGTTTCAGAAAATTCATGAGTGCGGCCCGTGCCGTCTCCCGGCTTAAACCGATAATTGCACTGAAGGCCGGGAGAAGCGAGGCCGGTTCGAGGGCTGCTGCATCTCATACAGGTTCTATGACCGGTGAGGATGCTGTCTATGATGCGGCGTTTAAACGAGCTGGCATCACGCGCGTCCGGACACTGGGTGAATTTTTTGACTGCGCCGAACTTCTTGCAAAACAAAAACCGCCTGCAGGTCCGAAAGTCGTTGTCATAACCAATGCCGGTGGGCCGGGAGTCATGGCTGCAGACAGTATTTCCGATGCCGGTCTCAATATGCCTCCATTGCCGGAGAAAATCGAAAAGAGACTGGATGAAATTCTTCCTCCTTTCTGGAGCGGGGGCAATCCGGTCGATATTCTGGGTGATGCCGGAGTCGAGCGTTATGCTGAAACGATTCGTTGCTGTTTTGATACAGGAGAATTTGACGGCATGCTGGTTATTGTCAATCCCCAGGCAATGACAGACCCGGATACTCTTGCGGAGAAACTCGGCGATATTTTGAAAGACCGGCCTTACCTTGTTGTCACCAGCCTCATGGGTGGAAAGGAAATGGAAAAAGCCGTGAAGCTGCTAAACGAGGCAGGGCTACCTACCTACGGCACCCCTGAAAGGGCGGTAAAGGCGTTCATGTATCTTCATCAGTACGCGGGCAATCTCGAAGAACTCCAGGAAATACCGCCCAAAATGATGAAGGCTCTTAAAGTGGACTATGAAAGGGCTTTTTCTTTAATCCAGTCCAGGTTGGAACAGGGAGACGGGTTTATGACCGAGGTGGAGTCCAGGCAGTTGCTGAAGGCCTACGGTATCCCGGTAAACCCTTTAATGGTTGCATCATCAGCTGAAGAATGCGTCCGACTGGCAGAGGAAATAGGCTTCCCGGTCGTGATTAAAATACTTTCTCCTGATATCGTACATAAAACCGACGCCGGAGGAGTGGCAACCGGGCTTCGGTCTCCCGAATCAGTTTCCGAGGCCTATCTGAGGCTGCATGATTCGGCGCGACGGTATGCCCCAGGCGCCGACCTGAAGGGCGTAACAATTCAGCCTATGATAGAAGGCTCGGGCCTGGAGTGTTTCCTGGGCGGCAAGATGGATGCCAATTTCGGTCCGGTCGTGATGTTTGGTATGGGTGGTATTTACACGGAGGTTTTGAAGGACACTGCGATTGGGCTTCCGCCTTTGAACAGGCTGCTTGCCAGGCGTTTAATGGAAAAAACACGTGTTTTTAAGCTGTTGAAAGGTTATCGCAACCGCAGGGGCGTGGACTTGGTGCACGTGGAGGAAGTGCTCGTCCGATTTTCGGAGTTGCTGATTGATTTTCCGGAAATAGATGAAGCAGACCTGAATCCCGTTTTGTTCTCTGAAGGCAGTCCATGCGCTGTTGACGCACGCATCAGCCTAAAGCGTCGTGAAATTAGCTCTCCGATGCACATGGTCATAAGTCCATATCCCGAGGAGTATGAATGCCACCTGACTACCGAGGAAGGACGTTCAGTATTTCTGCGGCCGATAAAACCGGAAGATGCACCGATGTTGGAAAATCTCTTTGAAAGGCTATCGCAGACGACCGTATATTATCGTTTTTTCGGGGCCATGAAATCAATTTCCCATAAGATGCTCGCCAGATTCACTCAGATCGACTATGACCGGGAAATTGCAATGGCGGCCTTCGACTTTAACGGCCGTGCCGGAGATGAAATTTTGGCTGTGGGAAGAATCATCGGCGACCCGGACGGTCGTCGGGGGGAATTCGCGATCGTTGTCGGAGACCCCTGGCAGGGGCAGGGCATAGGTGCCGCGGTGCTGCAGAAATGCATAGAAATAGCCAAAGAACGCGGTTTTGAATATATCGAGGGCCCTGTACTGGCGGAAAACCGGAAAATGCTGAAGCTGGGACGTAAGCTTGGTTTCCAAACGACGCAGCGGGAAGGCGAAGAATACAGGCTGCGCCTGGACCTTCAAAACTGAATAATGTAAAAATGTTCTTGATTTTCTTGGAAACCAGACTTTTTGTGCTGGTAAACAATGCAGGAACAAATCAAAGAGAAAAATATGCAGAAAGAAAAAAAGGGAGGGGATGGTCCGGATACCCCTTTAAATGGTGTTTCTCCTTGGTCGCTCGGTACTCCCGAAGCTCTCGAAAAACTCGGCTCGGATCCCGACAAGGGCTTGGCAGGGGACGAGGCACGCAAACGCCTGGGCCGGTATGGAACCAACAGCATCAGAACCAAAAAACGCCGTTCGGCAGTGGACGTTTTGATCGCCCAGTTCAAGAATCTCATTGTTCTATTGCTGCTGGTGGCCGCCGTTGTGTCTTTTGTCTTCGGCCAAGCGCTCGAGGGCTTTTCCATACTTGCCGCCATGCTGATAAATGTGGTCATAGGTTTCTGGACCGAATTGCGGGCTGTCCGGGCCATGGAATCCCTGAAGGAGATGACTCGTGTAAAGGCCAAGGTGCTGCGAGGAGGCCAGGTTCGTGAAATTGCGGCCACCGGCCTGGTCCCCGGAGATATAGTTCTCCTGGAGGCGGGCGACATGGTGTCCGCTGATTTAAGGCTGATCGAGGCCAACCGGGTCCAGGCGGATGAATCTACCCTGACTGGAGAATCGGTTTCGGTGGAAAAAGAGGTATGTGTGCTGCCGGCGGATACATCCTTGGCAGAGAGAAATAACATGCTTTTCAACGGTACCGTTTTGACCCGGGGTTCGGCAAAAGGGCTGGTTGTTTCCACCGGGATGTCCACCGAACAGGCCGAGAAAGAAGAGTCTACACCGCTTGAAAAGCGGTTGAACCAGCTGGGCAGGCGCTTGATCTGGCTGACTCTGGTTATAGCCGCACTCGTGGGTTTAACGGGCTTCGCTGGCGGCCAGGACCTTTTCCTGATTTTTGAAACGTCCATTGCCCTCGCGGTAGCGGCCATTCCAGAGGGGCTGCCGATTGTCGCGACCATCGCCCTGGCCCGGGGGATGTGGCGCATGGCAAAAAGAAACGCCCTGGTAAACCGCCTCTCCTCGGTGGAAACACTTGGTGCCACCAGTGTCATATTCACGGACAAGACCGGGACTTTGACCGAAAACAAAATGACCCTGAGCGCAATAGCGGTTCCCCTTTCAGACAGAGTAGAGCATGTCGAGATAAATGCCAAGGCAGATCAGCTAGTTAAGAACCAATCGGAAGAATCACCCGACGGCGCGCTGAAGGAACGCGTCGAGGAAATTTTAACCGCTGGAGTATTGTGCAACAACGCTGAGCTGGCAGAAGAAGGCGGGGGCGTCGGTGATCCGTTGGAGGTGGCCCTCCTTGCGGCTGGCCGGCTCCTTGGCCTTGAAAGGGCCGAAATGTTGAAAGAGCTTCCTGAAGAAAAGGAGGTTGCTTTCAGTGACGAGACAAAAATGATGGGTACATGGCACAGGAACGGGGACCGGTTCCTGCTTGCAGTAAAGGGAGCACCCGAAGCCGTGATCGAGGCGTGTACCAAGTCTTTGAAAGGAAGCGGCGAAGAACAATCATTGAGCCGGGAAGAACGGGAAAGGCTCGTAAATGCCAACGAAAACATGGCTGCGCAGGGTCTGCGCGTGCTGGCCATAGCTCAAAAGCATACAGAGACAATCGAAGAGGATCCATATTCTTCACTTATCTTTCTGGGGCTCGTAGGGTTGCTCGATCCACCCCGGGAAGGTGTTAAAGATGTTATCGAGGACCTGCACGACGCGGGAATCCGTGTCGTGATGGTCACAGGTGATCAATCCATGACAGCGCAGTACATCGGCAAAGCACTTGGATTAAACCGGGCGGACCAACCGGTCGTAACCGGGTCAGAACTCACAGGCCCCAGCGAATTGAGCCCGGGTGAACGCCGACGGCTCCTCAAGTCTTCAATTTTCGCGCGTATAAGCCCCGAACAGAAGCTCGATATCATTTCCCTGTTTCAGGCAGAAGGGTCGGTGGTGGCGATGACCGGAGACGGTGTCAATGACGCCCCGGCCCTGACGAAAGCCGATATTGGAGTGG
>CAYXDR010000263.1:0-3856 GCA_964463515.1 uncultured Desulfobacteraceae bacterium
TTCCGACCCCGACGCCGATAAAGCGGAGATTGTACTTTTTACGACCTCATCAAAATGCCGGATGGAAACTAACTATCCGGCAAGGCACGGCTTCCTGGCAGCTGTAACCTCATCGAGCCTTCTAAGTTTGCTCAGTGAAGGAGCGGAATGCAGCACACCGGGGTTTTCTTCGGCTTCCACGGCTATGGCCTTCAATGCGTCGATGAATTGATCCAGGTTTTCCCTGGATTCCGTCTCGGTCGGCTCCACCATTATCGCCCCTGGAACCACCAGGGGAAAATATACCGTGGGCGGGTGGAAGCCATAGTCCATCAGGCGTTTTGCAATGTCCAGGGTGGAAACCCCGGAGTCCTTTTGAAAAGCATCTGAAAACACGCATTCATGCATGCACGGCCTGTCGTAGGGCAGATGAAAAATACCCTTGAGACGTTCTTTTAAGTAGTTGGCATTCAGCACCGCGAGCCTGCTGGCCTGTGCAAGGTCCGGCCCCATCGTTTTGATATAAGAGTAAGCCTTTATTATAACTCCGATGCTTCCGTGGAACGCAAGCACCTTGCCGATGGAAAGGGGAAAGTCCGAGGAAAGTTCAAGCCTGCCGTCATCTCTCTCGATAACCCGGGGAACGGGCAGAAATGGTGCCAGGTGACTTTTGACCGCGACCGGGCCTGACCCTGGTCCGCCTCCCCCGTGCGGAGTCGAGAATGTCTTGTGAAGGTTCAGGTGCATGACATCCACGCCGAGGTCTCCCATTTTGACAACCCCCATCACCGCGTTCATGTTGGCGCCGTCGCAGTAGACCAGCCCGCCTTTGCCGTGCACGATTTCGGCGATTTTGTGGAGGTGCTCCTCGAAAAGACCAAGCGTATTCGGATTCGTAACCATGATTCCGGCCACCTGTTCATCCATCAGCGCTTCGACTGTTTCAGATTCAAGAATTCCCTTCTCGTTCGACCGCACCGGGACGGGGGTGTATCCGCACAGCGCGGCGCTTGCCGGATTGGTGCCGTGAGCGGTGTCGGGAATCAGTATTTTCGACCGCTGGGTGCCTTTATGCTCGTGAAAGGCATGTATGAGAAGCATGCCGGTCAATTCCCCGTGTGCCCCGGCCGAAGGTTGAAGAGAAGTTTCGTCCATGCCGGTTATTTCGGAAAGGTAACACTCGGTCTCTCTGATTATTTTCAAAAGCCCCTGGCTGAGCAGGGCGGGCAGAAGGGGATGCGCTCCGGTGAACCCGGCAAGAGACGCCTGCCTTTCATTGGTTTTGGGGTTGTATTTCATGGTGCAGGAGCCCAGAGGGTACATGCCGGTGTCAAGGCCGAAATTCCACTGGGAAAGGCGGGTGTAGTGCCTGACCACATCCACCTCGCTCAGTTCCGGGATATCGGGCCGTTCGCAGGTCAATTCTTCAGGGAGCGGTTTTTCCTCAACATCTCTCGGCGGCAAGGAAATTCCCCTGCGCCCCTTTTTCCCCTTTTCCCACAGCAGAGATTCATCAAGTATCAGTCCTGAAGAGCCTGGAGCGCCGCTCATGAGGCAACCTCCTTTACCAGTTCATCCAACTGGTTTCTTTTTTTTGTTTCGGTGACACAAACGAGATGGTGCCCGGCCAGTTCGGGGTAGGAATCCGACAGGTCAAGCCCCGGCACAATGCCTTTGTCCAGGAGGCGGGGAAGCTTAGCCGGGAATCTATCCGGGAACTTCACCACGAATTCATTGAAGGTATGGGCTGTGAAAGGAACAGCACAGCCGGCGTCTTTCAGCCCTGCCTTGAGGTATTCGGCCTTGTCCCGGTTGAGGCGTGCAAGTTCACCGATCCCTCCGCCTCCAAGGCAAGCCAGGTAGACCGCTGCCGTCAACGCGCAAAGGCTGTTGTTCGTACATATGTTTGAAGTGGCTTTTTCCCTTCGAATATGCTGTTCCCTGGTTGCAAGAGTGAGAACGAAACCGCGTCTTCCTTCTGCGTCCGTGGTTTTTCCGACAAGGCGGCCGGGTAGGTTGCGCATGAACTTGGCCCTGCTGGCTAGAACTCCCAGCCCGGGACCCCCGAAGTTGACCGGTATTCCGAAACTCTGGCCCTCACCGCAGGCTATATCCGCTCCCTGGCTCCCGGGGTTTTTGATCAATCCATAGGACATGGGCTCGGTGAAGGCGGCTGCAAACAGCGCCCCGATGTTATGGGCCGCAGAGGCTGCAGCTTCCAGGTCTTCAATGCACCCGAAAAAATTGGGGGATTGAACCGCCACTGCAGCCAGGTCGTCCATGTTTGCGACAGGGCCCAGGTCGGTTGTGCCGTCGTCCTTGTAAGGAAGCTCAACCACTTCATACCCTGTAGGGGCGAAATAGGTTTCGACAACCCTGCGGTAGAAAGGGTTGATCAACCGGGATACAGCCACACGGGTACGCTTTGTAGTGCGAATGGCCATCAAGAGGGATTCGGCAAGAGCTGTGGAGCCGTCATAGTGGCTCGCGGTGGCCACTTCCATGCCCAGGAGCCTGGATATCAGCGTCTGGTACTCATATATGGCCTGGAGGGTCCCCTGGCTGATTTCGGGCTGGTAGGGGGTGTAGGAGGTGACGAATTCCGACCTGGAAGCCAACATGCTCACCACGGCTGGGATGTGGTGTTCGTATCTTCCAGCGCCCAGAAAAACATTGGCACGCGGGTGAACGGCCTGGGCGGAGGCAAGGGAATCCATGTGGTCGTTGAGTTCCCATTCGCTCAGGGGATGGGGGAGGGCCAGGGGCGCTTCCATCCTGAATTCCGGCGGAACGGTTGAAAAGAGTTCGTCTATGGAGCCTGCCCCTATAGCACGGAGCATCTCTTCGACATCTTCATTTGTGTGCGGAAGATAACGCATTGATCAGTCCCCTTTGAGCGTGTCGATATAGGCCTGTGCCGTCATGAGCGATTCGATTCCTGAAACATCGGCCGGTTTTATCTTGGCGAACCACCCTTCCCCGTAGGGGTCCTTGTTTACGGTTTCGGGCGAGTCTTCGAGGGTGGCGTTGACTTCCACGATCTCACCGCCCACCGGAATGTAGCATTCGGATACGGCTTTTACGGATTCCACCGTGGCAAAGACCTCATTGGCCGAAAAAACCGTTCCCTTTTCAGGCAGTTCGACGAAAACGACGTCTCCAAGCTGGTCCTGTGCATAATCATTGAGGCCGATTACTACGAGATCGCCTTCAGCCTTGGCCCATTCGTGATCGTTTGAGTAGCGGAGGTTTTCGGGAAAATTCAGTTCATCTATCTGCTTTGTCATGACTTGCTCCTTTCGACTCCCTTCATGCTGCGCTTGCGCATGCGGGGGCTTGACAAAAATTGCTTACCGGCATTCGTGCGGTCCGGTCCGGCCTGATGGTTTCGGTGATTACAACCGGTATTTCGCGGTTTCCGCTTTTAATGCTGATTTTATCACCCGGTGAGAGTTTTTTTGATACTTTGACAAATCCGCACGAAAGCCCCCGGGGCTTGAATCCCTTGGGTCTTTCCGGGCTGGCGACGCTGTAGATGCAGCCGTTGCTCCGGTCGATGGCGGTATCGGTCACGCATGTAAGGACGGAACCGATACTTTTCCCGTCACGGTCAAGTGCCACTGCTTCGCGGTGGTCCACCTTGCGCGGATCCATTCCCACGAAGGGAAACGTGTATTGCGTGTGGTCAGTGTTTTTGAGTGCCTCCGCCCCCAGGAAGTTCTTGGTGAATCGCCAGCCGTCCTGTGAAAAAGGAAGAGCGAAGGACCAGGGGTGATTGATAAAAGGCCACGGCCCTATGTCTTGGTGGGAAAGGGGAAGTCCGGCGCCGGTGCGAAGCGAGTCCCTGGCTGCAAGGCCGCAGGGTACCAGACCGAAC
>CAYXDR010000263.1:3866-4965 GCA_964463515.1 uncultured Desulfobacteraceae bacterium
TTTCCCAGAGTTTCAAGGTGTTCTCGGTGGCCACAAACAATTCGAAACCCATCTCTCCCGTGTAACCCGAACGGGAAAGAAGCAGCTCTGTACCGTCTTTGAGCGTAACTTCAAGAGTCCGGGCTGTTCCGGGCCCGAATCGGCCCTTGAATGTAAAAAACCGCATGTCGCGTAATAAGTCGGGTTCCCTTAATACCTCATAAAGAACCCGGACGCTGCAGGGCCCCTGAATATCCACCTTTCCCAGCGTGTCGGACAAATCCCTTACTTCGACCTGGAGATCCTCTGAATGGGCTTTCAAGTGGGTTGTAATAAGCGGACCCATCGATGCATTCACAACGGCCATGAACCGCTCCCTGGAGAGCTGGTAGACTATAGCATCATCGATGCACCAACCTTGTTGATCGAGAAATGCACCGTAGACGAGCTCCCCGTCTTTCAGGGGTGAATGGTTTCTGCCGGAACAGGCATCGAGATCCCGGGTGAAGTACCATTGGAGAAGATCCCGGGCTCCGGGTCCGCTCATTGTGACGGCGGCCATGTGGCTGGTGTCGAAAAGGCCTGCATTGGTGATCACCGACAGGTGTTCCTTTCTCGCTCCGCTCCGGTACCAGAGCGGCATTGCGTAGCCCCCGAAGTGTTCAATGGAGGCGTCCTGCTCCTTGTGCCATCGGTATAAAGGTGTTGTTTTCAGGCCCGTATTCTGGGAAGTCATGTTTCCCCCTGACAGATATGGAAACGGCAGTTTTTGATTTAGCTCTTTTTTTTCAGTCCAGCTGCCGGCTAAGAATCAACCATCACATATTTTGAGGGATCTGTCAATAAAGATTAATTTTACTTGTAGATCCATCAGAAATTAGTTTCTATGTAGAGGATATCATCATTGACGGGGTGAAAAAGTGCGCGCGGCGAGGGGTTCAAACAAAAAGATAAACCACGAAGAACACGAAGGAGGCGAAGAGGGATAATCGAAATCGCTATCGGGATCGCTATCGGGATCGAAGAGATATGGGGCTTGGACGCGAGAAACTGGATGTCTATCGCCTTTCGATAGGCTACGTTGCATGGGTTTACGAGAAGGCCTACAGCGTCGATTTCG
>CAYXDR010000264.1:0-4943 GCA_964463515.1 uncultured Desulfobacteraceae bacterium
ATTCCAACGACTTATGGATTCCGGCCTACGCCGGAATGACGGCTCCGGGACTTTTTACGGTTTCATCAGACTTGACTGCAAAGGAAAAGTGGCACTTGACCCTTTTGATATGGAAGCTGTATTTTGTTGCCAGTAACTTGCCTTCCATTCGGAAAAGTCCTTTCTTGCGACCTACGGCTGGAGCCGGGATCAAACCGAGGACTTGACGGTGGATCAGGGCAGAGAGGAAACCGTATGCCGAACGAGCTAATTTGGTTTATTTTTTTAATCGTCAGTTTTACTTCAACCTTGGTCGCCATCTATTTTTTTGGCCGCAAGGCATTGTTTGTTATAATATCTGTAAATATTATAATTTGCAACATGCAGGTTATTAAAACAGTCGAATTGTTCGGTTTTGTAGCAACGCTTGGAAATATCGTATACGGAGGCGTTTTTCTTGCCACCGATCTGCTGGGAGAAGTATTCGGAAAGGATGAAGCCAGAAAAGGCGTATGGCTCGGTTTTTTCTCGATGATACTGATGACTGTATCCATGCAGTTCGCCTTGTGGTTTGAACCGCATGCGAGTGATTTTGCCAACCCGGCCATGTCGACCATCTTCGGCTTCATGCCCCGAATCCTTTTGGCCAGCCTGACTGCCTACCTCATATCACAGCATCACGATGTATGGGCGTTCCATTTTTGGCGAAACCGTCTTAAAGGGCGCCATTTATGGCTTCGAAACAATCTCTCCACACTTGTAAGCCAAGCCGTCGATTCGCTGGTTTTTGTCACGCTTGCCTTTTACGGGATATTTGAAGCTGCTGTGCTTATATCGATTTTTTTTACCACTTACTTTATGAAAGTCCTTGTCGCGTTGCTCGACACACCCATTATCTATGCAGGCCGCTGGGCTTTGAATCGGCATCTCATCAAGTACGGCTCTCCTGAAGGGACGGTCCGAGACACCACTTCCCGTCTCTAAAGGCTGATAATACAGAAAAGAGACGGATTTCGACTTTTTCTGAACGGGTCGACCTTGAAAGAAAGCACTAATAAATATATTGTTAAGACTTAAGATACGCAGGGTCCGAATGAATCTCCATATTTTACACAGATTAGGAACTCAAGTTTTTTGGAACCGTGCCGATATTTCTATATGGAAACATTGGCTCAAGGCTTACGATCAAACAAGTGCCGCCGATATAATATAACGAGGTACCATGGAACGAATACTGGTTGTTGATGACGAATGTCATATCCGGGATCTGTTGGCGGATATTCTTCAGATTAAGGGCTATGAGTGCCAACTGGCTGCGAGCGCTGCCGAAGCCCGGAAATTGCTTGAGGAAAATGAATTTTCACTCGTTCTGAGTGATATTAATATGCCGGGGGAATCCGGGCTGGATTTCGTGCGCTTCCTGGCGCAGGCTTACCCTTCTACCGCCACCGTGATGGTCACGGCCATGGACGACCCGTTCATTGCTGAAGATGCATTGAAAGCCGGGGTTTATGATTACATAACCAAGCCTTTTGAACTGAACGGAGTCTTGATAAGCGTATCCAACGCACTGAGGCGGCGGGAACTGGAAATCGAAAACAAGGCCTATCAGGAGGGTCTTGAAAAACAGGTCGCAGAACGAAGCGCCGCCCTTATGGCCAGCGAGGCCAGATTGCGCGCGATCTTTGAGGCCACAGCCCATGTTGCCTTCATTATGGTCGAGGAAACCGACACCGAGGCCATGATTGTCGAATTCAGCCCCGGCGCCGAGCGGTTGCTCGGGTTCTCTGCAAAGGAAGTGACCGGAAAAGCCTCATCCATTCTCGGGTTGCCTGACCAGGTTTTTTGGGGAAGCGGAAACGCCACATCGACAGGAGGAGGCTTCACCCATGAATTGAATATGACACACCGCTCCGGTGAAATCATTCCGGTCATGTTCACGGTATATCCTGTCAGAGGCGATGAAGGCGCTCTAATAGCCAAGCTCGTGGTGATTGTCGATATTTCAGAGCGTAAGAAAGTTGAACGCGATCTTGAGCAAAGCATGGCGAAGTTGGGAAGAGCGTTGGAAGGAACCATCAAGGCAGTGGCCAGAACGGTCGAAACCAGAGATCCTTATACGGCCGGACACCAACAGAGAGTCGCAGAACTTGCAGCGGCTATCGGTACAGAAATGAACTTGGACGAAGAGAAAGTAAAAGGGCTTCACATGGCGGGCCTGATACACGACCTCGGAAAGGTGGCGGTGCCGTCAGGGATTCTAAGCAAGCCAGGCAAAATCACGGAAATAGAATTTTCACTGATAAAGACCCATCCAAAGGTCGGCTATGAGATTCTCAGGGACATAGAATTTCCCTGGCCGATAGCACAGGTAGCCCTGCAGCATCATGAAAGACTGAATGGATCCGGCTATCCGAGCGGTTTGGCTGGAGATGAAATTATTCTTGAAGCTAAAATCCTGTCCGTCGCCGATGTGGTTGAAGCCATGGCTTCCCACCGTCCCTACAGGGCTGCGCTGGGCATAGAAAAGGCCCTTGAAGAAATTTCCAAGAACAGAGGCAGTCTCTACGACGAGACTGCGGTGGACGCATGCGTCAACCTATTCACCGCGAAAGGTTACAATTTCAAGATGGAA
The DNA here is from genome assembly GCA_964463515.1 of uncultured Desulfobacteraceae bacterium. Classification (GTDB taxonomy): domain Bacteria; phylum Desulfobacterota; class DSM-4660; order Desulfatiglandales; family Desulfatiglandaceae; genus CAYXDR01. Next base: position 2,615 of record CAYXDR010000264.1, read on the forward strand.
TAAAACTCAAAGCGGCGGCGCCTGAGCCTCCACCACCCTGTACCTTCTGGAGTAATCCCTGCTCCGGGTACTCTCCGAAAAACAACCGCTGGACTCTATCAACCGAAGTGCCCTTCCGGTATGCCAGGGGGCGGTTTCGATAAACAACCAACCTCCGGCAGCCAGATGCATGGGAGCATTGGAAATGATCCTGCAGATATCATCCATCCCTTTCTCACCGGCAAGGAGCGCCTTTTCAGGCTCGTATTCCTTCACCTCGGCCTGGAGCTCCGGCCACTCGAATATCGACACATATGGAGGGTTGGAAGCTATAACGTCAAAGCCGGGAGCCGGTGAAAAAGGCTCCAGCCAATCACCGAGCACAAAATCGATCCGATCCCTCAAACCGTGAGCAGTTGCATTTTCACAGGCGTAGGCAAGGGCATCAGGAGAAATGTCGGTGGCGCAGATGTATGCTCCGGGAAGCATTGCGGCAAGCGTCACGGCTATTATACCGGAACCTGTTCCCAAATCGAGGATTCTGGGTCTTTCAGGGGCACCGTCTTCGGACAAACGGTAGAGCACGCGCTCGACGAGCAGTTCGGTTTCAGCCCTGGGGATTAAAACGCCAGGACCCACGGAGAAAGCCATGGACCGGAATTCCTGGCTGCCTGTGATGTATTGAACAGGCTCCCGGCTTACCCTCCTCCTGATGAAATCCCGGAACCGTGCGATTTCGTCTTCAGTGAGAGGTTTTTCTCCATTCAGATACAAATCGATCCGCTTCGCATCCAGGCTGTAGGCCAACAGGATCTCGGCAGTTAGCCTGGGTTGATCGATTTCTTTCCGCTTCAGATAGTCCGACGAAACTTTCAGGAGTTCCGATATAGTCATCGGCGGCATAAAATCACGAGGCGCTGCGTTTGAGTTCTTCGGCTTGAAAATGAGCGATGATCGGATCTATAAGCTGGTCGAGATTTCCCTGCATTATTCCTTCAAGTTTATATAGAGTCAGCCCTATTCTGTGATCAGTGCACCGCCCCTGAGGAAAATTGTACGTCCGTATACGCTCACTTCGGTCTCCAGAACCCACCATGGTACGCCGCTCCTCGGAGATCCGGCTGTGTTGTTCGGCCCGTTCCAGATCCAGCAGCCTTGACAGAAGCACCTTCATCGCTTTTGCCTTGTTTTTGTGCTGCGACTTCTCATCCTGGCATGTGACCACGAGCCCGGTGGGAAGGTGGGTTATACGGACAGCCGAGTCGGTGGTATTCACATGCTGTCCCCCGCATCCTGAAGAGCGATAAACATCTATGCGCAGGTCATCAGAATTTATTTCCACGTCTATCTCTTCAGCCTCTGGAAGAACCGCTACAGTAACCGCGGAGGTGTGAATCCGCCCCTGCGTCTCGGTTTCGGGTACACGCTGAACCCTATGGACGCCCCCCTCGTATTTGAGACGGCTGTAGACGTGATCCCCTTCCACGAGGGCGATCACTTCCTTGAATCCGCCGATACCGGTAATGCTGCTACTCAGCAGTTCGGTCCGCCACCCCTTGATCTCTGCGTACCTGCAGTACATCCGGAAAAGATCCGAAGCGAAAAGTGCAGCTTCGTCTCCTCCGGTTCCAGCCCTGATTTCCAGAATCGTATTGCGTTCATCATGAGGGTCCTTCGGAATAAGCAACAGACGGATCTTGTCGCCCAGGCCATCGAGCCGACCCTCAAGCTCTTCAATTTCCTCTCTGGCAAGCTTGGAAAGTTCCGCGTCCGGATCGTTCAGCAGTGAACGGTTGGCCTCAATTTCCTCCCGCACAGACCTCATTTCCCGGAAGGCGTTAACTATCGGCTCGAGCCCCCTGTGCTCCTTGGCATACTTCTGGTAAAGCTTCTGGTCCTTGATTACTTCCGGTAAGGCAAGCTTTCCCTCCAGTTCATCGAACCGGGTTTCGATCTCTTCAACCTTGGGAAACATTACTGCTGAGCTTTATCATTAAATTTAGCGTACTTACGCCTGAAGCGCTCTACCCTGCCAGCCGAGTCCACCAGCTTCTGCTTCCCAGTGAAAAAAGGGTGGCACTGCGAACAAATTTCCACGTGGATCTCCTCCGCAGTAGATCCCGTCTGAAATTCGTTGCCGCATGCACAACGTGCAGTGGTTGTATAATATCGCGGATGAATTCCTTTTTTCATTATATTGAAATCTCCTTTTTATTGAACTCAAATGTCAGGCACAGGCCGGCAAAGAATCGGCAGATGTGCCCGCAAGAAACAAGAATATCACTCACTCATAGAATCCAGAAACTCTTTATTATCCTTTGTTCCTTCAATTTTTTCAAGCAAAAATTCC
>CAYXDR010000265.1:0-4922 GCA_964463515.1 uncultured Desulfobacteraceae bacterium
GGGGTGTCGACCCTGATTTTCTATCCGAAGCTGGTGGTCATCGAAACCCCTTACCAGGCGGGCGATATTGCCGATGAGAACATCAAGGCATCACAGGATATCTTTATCGAAGATGCTGCAGCGACGTTGGAAAAACGCCAGCAGGCCCGCGAATCGGTCCTGACGGTCTATGATTACGACGATTCCCTGTTGCCGGACCTGAAAAACCGGGTCCGGAAGATCACTCGGGTCCTTTTCACCTGCACTCATTCTGTCCGGAACTCCGCATAAAACACCTGAACCGCTGCTCCTTCTCCCCCTTTGAACCACCAGGTTCATCAGCAGTCTCAGGAAATCGGGATCGGCGGAGGCCTCGTACACCAAATGCTCCCCCGGGCCCCTTGCCTTCAGGCGTGCTATTACAGAAGAGCGCCTTTGCTCCATGATCTCGCCGGCTTTTTCCCCGGATGCATATCCTAGGGGGACAGCATAACGTTCACCCTCTCCGCTCATATAAAAGACGTCTGCGAAAACGAAAAGGCACTGGATGTCCTTTCCGGTAAGGTTAAAAACCTCCTCTATCCTGACACGCTTGATTGTACGCGCTTTGCCTCCGAACCACCTGCAGCCGGCAAGATACCGTGCGAAAACCCCCGAAAACTTTTCTCCGCAAGCGCCCTCCAGGAAAGTTTTCCAGCTTCCACGCGGTTCGAGCAGAGCCATGTCATCGGCTTCATCTAAAGCGGTTCTTTCCCAACCGGCGCCTTTGGTGAGTGAAAACCAATAAAATGAATGAGGCCCGATCGTCAATGCATACGGTCTGGCTGAAATTTCCGGAAACTCAGCAGCGCCGAAAATTTCCACCGGCACCGATCCCTGGTAATCTGAAAGATCCAGTTCGAAATGCTGGGTGAACCTCGAAAGGTTGGCGGCCACAAGAATCCTTTCCCCCTCGAAGTTCCTTATAAAGGCCAGGATATGAATGTTTCCCGGTTCGAGGAAATGGATGCCGCCCCTGCCAAAGGCCTTGAACCTGCTCCTCAGGGCAATTATTCGCTTCATCCACCACAAAAAAGAATACCGGTTGTTGAGCCTGGATTCCACATTAACCACTTCATAGTGGTACTCCGGGTCAATTATCACTGGAAGAAAAAGGGTCTGGGGGTTGGCCGGGGAAAACCCCGCGTTTCGATCCGGGCTCCACTGCATGGGGGTGCGGACTCCATCACGGTCACCAAGGAAAACATTGTCACCCATGCCGATTTCATCTCCGTAGTAAATCACAGGAGAACCGGGAAGAGAAAGAAGGAGCCCGTTCATCAGCTCCATCCTGCGCCGGTGATTGCCGAGAAGGGGGGCCAGTCGCCTCCTGATTCCCAGGTTTACCCGCATCCTGGGCTCCCTTGCATACACCCGGTACATGTAGTCGCGCTCTTCATCGGTGACCATCTCCAGCGTCAATTCATCGTGGTTGCGCAAAAAAACAGCCCACTGGCATCCCGAGGGGATCTCCGGAGTCTGGTCGAGTATATCGACGACAGGGAAACGGTCCTCCATGTGCAGGGCCATGAACAGCCTCGGCATCAATGGAAAATGGAAAGCCATATGACACTCATCGCCGTCTCCGAAATATGCCGCGGCATCCTCAGGCCACTGGTTGGCCTCCCCCAGGATCATTCGGTTTTCAAAACGGGCGTCCACACGCGCCCTGAGCTTTTTCAAAAAATCATGGGTTTGCGGAAGGTTTTCGCAATTTGTTTCCTCCCTCTCGTAAAGGTAGGGAACTGCATCCAGGCGCAGCCCGTCCACACCAAGCCCCAACCAGAAATCCATAACACGAAAAATGGCATTCTGGACACTGGGGTTGTCGAAATTCAGGTCCGGCTGGTGAGAATAAAATCTGTGCCAGTAATAACTGCCGGCAACGGGATCCCACGTCCAGTTCGAAGGCTCGAAATCCTGGAAGATTATCCTTGCATCTCGGTACTTGTCCGGTGAATCACTCCAGACATAAAAATTGCGATGGGACGATCCCTGTTTTGCTTTTCGTGCCCGCTGGAACCATGGATGCTGATCCGAGGTATGGTTAATCACCAGCTCGGTGATCACCTTCAGGCCCCGCCTGTGGGCTTTGCGCAGAAAATCCTTGAACTGCGCCAACGTACCGTATGACGGGTGTATGTTGCGGTAATCCGAAATATCGTACCCGTCGTCCTTTAGAGGCGAGGGGTAGAAAGGCAGCAGCCACAAGGCCGTGACCCCCAGGTTTTCCAGGTAATCCAGCTTTTCGCTCAACCCGCGGAAATCACCGATACCGTCTCCGTCCGAATCCCTGAAGGATTTCACGTGCAGCTGATAGACGATAGCATCGCTGTACCATGTGGAGGAATCGTCGCTCTTGTTCGTATTCATATAAAAGTCTTTCTAAAAATAATAATCGAAATCCCGCTCCGTTCGAACGAGTCTGCGAACTCTAAAAATATGCGCCGGTACTACCGCAGGGTCAAGTTCCACATAATTCATCCCCTTGTTCCACAGAAACCTGCTTCCACCCAGAAGATCGTGCATCTGAAACGATCGGTCAGGTCCGCCATCCAATAAGGTTAAAGAAAAATCCACCCATCCACCGTGGGTATGGTGCGGATCTAAGTTAACCACGACCATGATCACCTCCGAGCCGTCCTCTGAATGTTTACTGAAGCATAGAAGGCGCTGGTTGTCCACATCGTGGAAATGCAGGTTGCGGTTCTCCTGAAGGACCGGGTTTTGCCTCCTGATCCTGTTCACCCGCTTGATCAAATGCTTTATGCTCCCGGGATGATCCAGATCCCATGACCTGATTTGATATTTCTCCGAGTTCGAATATTCTTCATTGCCTATCTCTTTAGGCCTGTCCTCGCACAGTTCAAAAGCCGGGCCGTAAATGCCGTAACTGGCTCCGAGAGTGGCGGCGAGAACGAGCCTTATCAAAAACGCAGGCCGGCCGCCTGTCTGAAGGTATTCGGTCAGGATATCCGGTGTGTTTGGCCAGAGATTCGGTGTAAAAAAATCACATACAGGGGCGCGGTTGAGTTCGGAAAAATAATCCCGAAGCTCTCCGGCGGTGTTCCGCCAGGCAAAATATGTGTAGGATTGTGTGAATCCCAGTTTACCGAGCCTATACATTACCGCCGGCCTCGTAAAAGCCTCCGCCAGAAAAATCACCTCCGGGTGCTTTTCCTTCACTCGGGATATCAACTCCTCCCAAAAAATAAACGGCTTGGTATGCGGGTTATCAACCCGGAAAATCCGCACACCCTGCTCTATCCAGAAAAACACCACGGAACGAAGTTCCCGGGCCAGGTCATGCCAGTGCGGCGTTTCGAAATCGAATGGATAAATGTCCTGGTATTTTTTGGGAGGATTTTCAGCGTACTGTATGGAGCCGTCCGGCCTGTGCCGGAACCACCCTGGATGCTCCCCTACGTAGGGGTGATCAGGAGAACACTGGAAAGCTATGTCCAAGGCGATTTCGAGTCCATATTCCTCTGCCGCCTCTATTAGGCGCGAAAAATCATCAAGGCTTCCAAGACTGGGATGAATGCTTTTATGTCCCCCATCCGAGCTGCCTATGGCCCATGGGCTTCCTGGATCCCCCGAGTCCGCCGAAGGGGCATTTCCGGGCCCCTTTCTGTTGGTCCTCCCGATCGGATGGACAGGGGGGAGATACAATACATCGAAGCCCATATCGGCGATGTATGGCAACATGCCTTCAAGATCCTTGAAAGTACCGTGGCGGTCCTGTTCCCCGCTGCAGGAGCGTGGAAAAATTTCATACCAGGTACTGAAACGAGCTTTCCTTCGGTCTACAACCACGGGGAATTCTTTCCTACAGGTGACAACGGCCCCTGGGTGAGGAAACTTCCTCATTATCTGTTCGAGTCCTGTCAAAAGTCCAACTGTCCCTGAACCTCCGGTCTCTGCCGATCCCCGCATCGTCTTGGCGTATTCCAGAAGCAGCCTCCGATCAGGATCCTCGGCCGCCTCGGCCGCCTCGGTTACCAACCCCGCGCCGATTTCAAACTCCATCGAAATATCCTGGCCCGCCTCGATGCGCCGAAAAAGGTCGCGGCACCAGGTCTTGAACCTGTCCACCCAGCCGCTCACGGTGAAAACATACATGCCGGGCCCGTGGACGTCGAACACGCCTCTCCACCGGTCGTTTCCAAGATATTCCATCTGAGAACGTTTCCAGCCGAAAGAACCTTTTTGTCTATACAGAACGTCGCAGGAAAGGGAATCATGGCCGTCCGCGAATATATCAGCTTCCACGATCACCCGGTCCCCGGCAATGCGTTTTACCGCAAACCGCCCTTCCTCCACGGACGGTGAAATATTCTCTATTACCACCCTTTTTATGCAGTCAGTATCGTTTTTCATGGTTTTACTATAACACATCGACCGGGCTTCGCCAAATCGAGCGGACAGCCCCTGGCAATTCTAATTTTGATGAGGTCGAAAAAAGAGCTGATCAGCTTCCGATACCGATCCCGATAGCGGCCCCGACCCCGAGGGACATCGTTATTTTGACTTTTTACGCTGCCTTCACCACGTTTCCCCTCCTTGTATTTTCACCGTAAATGGTCGAGAATGCACGACAGGGACAATAATAGCGAAATTCGGAGAAGCATAATGAGAATCGCATTAATAACAAAGGAATACCCGCCCAACGTTTACGGCGGAGCCGGGGTGCATGTTTCACATTTGGCACTCGGCCTCGCCGAGGCGGAAAATCATTGCCATGGAATTGATGTTTTTCATTTCGGCACCGCCCGATACCAAAAACAAAACCTCGCAGTCAGGGCTGTGCCCCCCTGCCCCACGGTCCACGAGGCTAAGCCTGAAGCCCGCGGCCTTCTCGACGCCCTCCACCGGGACGCAGCGCTTACCGGCATAGTAGAAGA
>CAYXDR010000266.1:0-4908 GCA_964463515.1 uncultured Desulfobacteraceae bacterium
TTTCTTCGGGATCGAAATCGCTATCGGGATCGAAATCGACGCTGTAGGCCGCTTGATCCTCTCGAACTTGGTAGCCTCTTCCGCCGAGACGGCTGAGCATCGCGGCCATCCGGTCGAGTTCATCCTTTCGCTTACGGCTTTCCATCTTGTCCAAGCCCCATATCTCTTCGATCCCGATAGCGATCCCGATTTCGATTTGGATTATCCCAACGGGCCGGCTCGGGTGCGCGGCAACGCATTACCTGAAGCGGGGGGTTCGCTGATTGTTTTTATCCTCTGAAATTTTGTGCCGTGCGGCAGGACACATTCCTGCCCGGCAGGACAAAGCCTGGTTCCAACCCGTTTTTCCGCCAAATACATGAAACAACAAAGAGATCATAACTTATTGTTATATCAATATATGCTGGTTTTGCATTCACAGGAAGATCTCTGGCATCCTTATTGCTGATGTTCAGAAGGACGGGGGCGAAAGGCTTCGTACGCCCGTCGGGGTCGCTGTCGGGATCGGTATCGGACGTTGATCGACAGCCTTTTCGACCCCGATACCGATTCCGACCCCGACGCCGATAAGCCGGGCATGGTACCTTTTACGACCTCGTCAAGGATGAACTGGATGAATTCTTTCGGATCGAGACATTGTCTACCATATGTCAGTGATTTTGATTGCGCCGGATCGCCGTCCGTAAACCCTTTCCATGGCCCATAGGCTTTATCCGCGGTTCGTGATTTACCCTCCCGCTCTGAGGATGTGATTCTGGTGCTTGAAAAAATGCTCGGTCGGACCGAGAGGCGCAGAAGCGCATATCGGGGAACTGTCTGAAAGGAGTTTGAGATTTTTAAGAGAACGAAAGGAGAAGTGAAATGTTCAAGAATCTGAAACTGGGCACCAAAATTATGGTAGGGTTTATCGCGGTCAGTGTGATTACCCTTATGCTGGGGTTCCTCGGTTATTACGGCGCGGTGACCAGTAAAACAGACATTCACGAAATCGGGGGCGTGCGACTGCCAAGCGTTGAATCTCTTTTGATTATTTCCGAGGCCCAGACAGCTGTTGACAGCGCGGAAAATGCACTGCTGAGCCGCGAGATGGGTCTGAAAGCACGCGAAGCCAAATACCGGGATTTTGCCGAGGCCTGGAAACGGGCCGAGGCCGCATGGAAAATCTATGAACCACTCCCGCAAACTGAGGAAGAGGCCCGCCTGTGGAAGGCGTTTGTCCCTGCATGGGAGGCATGGAAAAAGGATCACGAGGCCTATGAACGCGTGAGCCGGGAATACGATGCGCTGATCGGAACCTATGCAAAACAGCCTATGGCCGACAAGATGCCGTACCCGGATGCCCTGGCGAATGCCGTGGCTTTGGTCAAAGACGCCCAGGTCCTGTTGGGATACCAGATCCAGGAGTGGAAAAACATCCTGCTGCGAGGCACTGATGGGGCCATGTACGACCGGTATCTTGCTGCCTTCGAAAAGCAAGAGAAGGCCGTTCAGTCGACTCTTTCCCAATGCAAAGACTTGATTCAGCAGATGGGGTTCGATGTCTCCTATGTGGAGCGTCTCCTGAGCGAGCATGCGGCCCTCGGCGGGCGGTATCGCGACGCATTAAAAAAATTCGATAAAACGGATCCTCTTGCAGGGCATGAGGTCGATCGTGCCGTTAAAGGTGCGGACAGGCCGGTGGCCGAGGCCATGCAGCAGGTGGCAATAGCCGCAAAACAGGCGGAGGAGCAATACAATGAGATCAATCGACGGATGAACCACCAGGCCCTGGTGGTCAATGCCGTTTCCTTCGCCCGGGCCGAGGAACTTCTCCTGAAGCTGGTCGACGTCAATACAAAAACGGCTGAAGAGACATCCGACAACGCAAATGCCCAGGCGGCCTTTATCCAGATGTTCAGTCTGGTTGCCATGATCGCAGCCGTGTTGCTGGCACTGGCGCTGGGGATATTGATCACCCGCTCGATCACAAAACCGATCCACAGAATCATTGCAGGTCTCACCACCGGTGCCGGGGAAGTCGCCTCGGCCTCCGAGCAGGTCTCATCGGCGAGCCAGTCATTGGCTGAAGGGGCAAGCGAGCAGGCGGCATCCATCGAGGAAACCTCTGCATCTCTGGAAGAGATGTCTTCGATGACGAAGCAGAATGCCGATAACGCCCGCCAGGCAGACGGCCTGATGGGGGGATCCAAACAGGTGGTATCAAAGGCAAACGAATCGATGGGTTCCCTTACAAACTCTATGCACGAGATCTCGAAGGCGAGCGAGGAGACCTCGAAGATTGTAAAGACGATAGACGAGATTGCGTTTCAGACGAACCTGCTGGCACTCAACGCGGCGGTGGAAGCGGCCCGGGCGGGAGAAGCGGGAGCGGGCTTTGCAGTTGTTGCAGATGAAGTCAGAAACTTGGCTATGAGGGCTGCCGAGGCAGCGAAGAACACGGCAACATTAATCGAGGGAACCGTCAAGAAGGTGCATGAAGGATCGAGCCTTGTCACCACTACAAACGAAGCCTTCGAGCAGGTGTCGGTAAGCTCTTCGAAGGTTGCCGAACTGGTGGGCGAGATCGCGGCGGCCTCGGGCGAGCAGGCCCAGGGGATAGAAGAAGTGAACAAGGCGGTCACAGAAATGGATAAGGTTACCCAGACCAATGCGGCAAACGCCGAGGAGTCCGCATCGGCATCCGAGGAGCTTAACGCCCAGGCTGAGCAGATGCAGGGGATGGTCGATGAGCTGGTGGGTCTTGTGGGAGGGGGAAAATCCGAAGCTAAGGCCGCAGGAAGGGCTCAGGGAGTTACCCACCATGCAGCGCCGAGGAAAGGCAGGGCCAAGGTAAAGGCGGTTGTCGCAAATCGAAAACAGATCGGTGGCGGAAAAGAGGTGGAACCTGACAAATTGATCCCTCTCGATGAAGAGGATTTCAAAAATTTCTGATTGTTTCCATTTATAAAGGAGGCAGCGCCCAGTTCACAGAGGATTGTAGAAAGGCGAGACAGAGCCCCAAGATATTGTGCCTATACCTGTTGCCACTTGTCTCCGATTTCTCGTTGACATCCATGTCTGGTGCCGATATATTTTTTGCTGAAATGAGCGGGTTTTGCTCCCAAAAAAATTTATGGCCAGCCGGAAAAAAACAGCTGCACTCCAAAAATCATATTCTGCGGATGATAAGCCAGGATGGGGCTTGTCCTTCATCCTTGGTCTCACCCATGTTTCTCTTATTCTGGATGGAATAATCTTTCTTCCCAATATGATAGGCAAGGCTACCCAGACTCCTGCTGAACAGGTGGCCTTTGTCACTTTCGCCACCCTGGCAGTGGCAGCCGCCGGAACTCTCCTACAGGCCCTTCGCCCTGGAAGGATCGGTTGCGGGTTTGTATTGTTCATGGGCTCTTATTCAGCCTTTCTGGCCTGTACTCTCATGGCTGTGGAAATGGGTGGACTGCAGCTCATGGCCACTATGACTCTTCTCTGTGCGCCGGTGGTATTCCTTTATTCGTATTTTCTTCGTTTTTTGCGCCATATTGTTACTCCGCCGGTGGGTGGAGTATTGATCATCCTGGTGGCCTTAAGCCTCATGCCCATTGCCATTGAGCTCTGGCAGGGCGGATCACCGTATCTGGCTCATTTTGGGAGTTACCGCAATTATGTGACCGGACTGGTAACCATGACCGTCCTGGTCCTGCTCATGCTCTTCGGCAACAGCACCATCCGTTTGTGGACACCGGTTCTGGGCATTGGAGCAGGGTGCACAGCAGCCTTTTTTCTGGGACTGTTCAGATTTGAGCACTTTCAAAGCTCTCCTTTGTTCGGGTTGCCCAGGGGGCAATGGCCGGGCCTCAGCTTTGACCTTCAATGGTCGTGGATACCCCTGGCCGGGGCTTTTTTCATGGCCGCCCTGGTGAGCGCCATGGAGGGTACGGGAAATATCATGCTTCTACAGCAGATATCCCTGAAAAAATTCAGGAAGGTGGACTACTCCCGGGTTCAGGGAGGCCTTTATTGCGACGGGCTTTGCAAGGGTCTGTCCGGAATACTTGGTGGGACTCCTGTGGCCACTTTCTGTGACAATCTTCCCTTGATAAAGATGACCAGGGCCGCGGCCGCAAGAATCGGGATCATGGGGGCGGCAATCCTTATCTGCCTGGCCTTTGTGCCCAAAGTAACCGGCTTTTTCCTGGACATTCCCCATGCAGTCATTGGCGGAGTTCTGGTAATCATCTGCGCCATGCTTTTTTATTCCGGACTTGAACTGGTCATGCGTTCCGGCCTGTCCTTTCAGATGGGGCTGATTCTTGGTTTGTCCCTGTGCGCCGGCTTGGTGGCTGAATCAGCGAGTTTTTTCCCGGATATAATGCCGGTCGACCTTTCTCCCATCCTCCAGAATGGAGTGGCCATGGGCGGATTCTCCGCCATCCTGCTCAGCGCCCTCCTTTACCTGTTTCCCAGGCCTGGAATTACATTTCAGATCATGCCTGTTGAGGAACAGATTTCTGAGCTGCTGGACCGCGTGAGTGCCCTGAAAAACAAACTTAAACTGGATAGAGACACTTACAACCGGCTGCGCCTTTCCTGTGAAGAGGTCTTTATTTTTCTGTCCGGTTCCTACATCAATAACCAGAAGAAATGTCTCTTCAACATCAGAAAAAAAGAGGAAGGTATTTTTGTGGAAATAATTTCGGGAGAAGAGGTTGAGGATGTGGGCCAGGCAGTCAGGCCCTTCAATGCCATGAGCGCCGGCCAGGACGAACTCTCCAGGCTGGGGCTGCTCATTCTTTCCAGAACAGCCACTGAGATCCAGCACATGCAGATTTCCGGCTTCACCTACATATCCTTCATTGTTCAGTACCAGCAAGATTGATGAGGTCGTAAAAAGTACCATCCCGGCTTATCGGCGTCGGGGTCGGAATC
>CAYXDR010000267.1:0-4907 GCA_964463515.1 uncultured Desulfobacteraceae bacterium
CCGCGATCCTTCGTTTCGTATAACCGATGTTTCCTATAGCGGCGGAAGGTTCGAGATCTCCGAATGTTCTTATCAGGTGATGGTCAATGATATCCGCGATCCTTCCCAGTCCCTTGTGGATATAAATGCCTTTGCGGTTTGCGATTGCTATGCCGGTGCTGGCTTTTCCACGGTGCTGGCAGGCCCCGGTGGCAAGGAAAGCTTTCAGTACCAGATCTTTTTCCCCGATTCCATAGGTGCCTACAATGCCGTCCATCGGTTGATCTCCCGGATAAATCTACTTGATATCAGAATGATATTCCTGAAGGGATTTAACGACTTCTTTCCCCCTGAGCCTGGCTACTATTCCTCTTGCGGCGGCCAGGGCGGCGGCCAGGGTGGTTATATATGGCACCTTGTAAGCAATGGCTGTTTGCCTGATATAAGAATCATCATGTTTTCCAAGTTTACCGCTCGGAGTATTGATCACAAGGTCTATTTTTTTGTTTTTTATCGCGTCTATAATGTTTGGGCGTCCTTCATGAAGCTTCATAATTCGTTCCGCCCGGATGTAATGACTGTTCAAGAACTGTTCGGTTCCGTCTGTGGCTTTGATGGTAAAACCCAGCGTGGAGAAAATCCGGGCCACCTCCAGAACAGCCGGGCGGTCGGTTTCGGTCACCGTAATCAGAACCGTTCCCTCGGTTGGCAGAAGTTGGCCTGCAGCCTGCTGGGCTTTCAGGAACGCGAGCCCGAATGAGTCGGCCATCCCGAGTACTTCCCCGGTCGACCGCATTTCAGGCCCGAGTATGGGATCGACTTCATGGAACATGGAAAACGGGAAAACCGCTTCCTTGACACCGTAGTGCGGAATAATCTTGGGCTTGATGTCAAGATTTTCGAGCCGGTCTCCCAGCATCAATCTGGTCGCCAGGCTGGCCATCTGGATGTCGCATACCTTTGACACCAGCGGAACCGTGCGCGAGGCGCGGGGATTGGCTTCGAGAATGTAAACGGTGTCTTCGGATATTGCATACTGGATGTTCATCAGCCCGACGACTTGCAGTTCGATCGCAATCCGCCTGTTGTATTCGTAGATTGTGGCCTGATGTTTGGCGGGCAGACTGATGGGGGGTATCACACAGGCTGAATCCCCGGAATGGACACCGGCCAGTTCTATATGCTCCATCACCGCAGGGACGAACGCGTCTGTTCCGTCAGCGACCGCATCGGCTTCGACCTCTATGGCGTTTTCAAGGAATTTATCAATCAGTATGGGCCGTTCGGGACTTACATCCACCGCGGCTCGAACATAGTGAATCAGCATCTCTTCGTCATGAATCACTTCCATGGCTCTGCCGCCCAGGACGTAGGAAGGACGTACCATGAGTGGATAGCCTATCGAAGAGGCGATCCGCAGAGCCTCTTCAAGGGTGCTTGCCATGCCGGATTCGGGTTGAGGAACGCCGATCTTGTTCATGATCTGCCTGAAACGGTCTCTGTCCTCTGCCAGGTCGATCGCCTCGGGACTGGTGCCGATGACTTTAACTCCAGCCGCTGCAAGCTCACCTGCTATGTTCAGAGGGGTCTGCCCTCCAAACTGGACTACAACACCCTCGGGTTTCTCCTTTTCGTATATACTGAGCACATCTTCCACGCTCAGAGGCTCGAAATAGAGCTTGTCGGACGTATCATAATCCGTGGAGACGGTTTCGGGGTTGCAGTTGATCATTATAGATTCATAACCTGCGTCTCTGAGCGCAAAGGCTGCGTGAACGCAGCAATAGTCGAATTCTATGCCCTGTCCTATCCTGTTGGGGCCCCCTCCAAGAACCATGATTTTGGGACGTTCCGTGGTTTCAACTTTATCCAATGCGTTATATGTCGAGTAATAATAGGCTGCGGATTCGACTCCGCTGACCGGGACAGGCTCCCATCCCTGGACCACTCCGTCCGATATCCGCCGGGACCGCAGCCTGCTTTCATCTGCCCCCAGAAGCGATGCAAGGTAGCGGTCGGAAAAACCATCCTTTTTGGCGCGTTCAAGGAGCTCTTTCGGGAGATCCTCGAAGCCATGAGCGAGGATCTCCTCCTCAAGAGAAACCAGCTCTTTCATTTGTTCGATGAACCACGCCTTTATATGGGTTTTCTCATGCAGGGCGGATACCGAAGCGCCTTTTCTGAGCGCTTCATACATCACAAAAAATCTCTCGCTGGAAGGAGCAGACAACATGTCCATGAGATCTTCGAGAGGCCTTTCATTGAAATCTGATGCGAAACCCAGACCGTAGCGGCTGATTTCAAGGGAACGGACAGCCTTTTGCAGTGCCTCTTTGTATGTTTTGCCGATGCTCATGACTTCGCCGACCGCGCGCATTTGGGTCCCCAGCTTGTCTTCGGCACCTTCGAATTTTTCGAAGGCCCAGCGCGGGAATTTGGCCACGACATAATCTCCTGAGGGAGTGTATTTATCAAGGGTGCCTTCCCGCCAGTAAGGAATTTCGGCCAGAGTCAGCCCACCTGCAAGCATTGCGGAAATGAGCGCGATGGGAAATCCGGTCGCTTTGGAGGCAAGGGCGGAGGAGCGGGAAGTCCGCGGGTTGATCTCTATCACGACAACCCTCCCCGTTGCTGGGTCATGGGCGAACTGAACATTGGTGCCTCCGATCACCTCTATGGCTTCGACAATGCGGTAGGCATAGGACTGCAGCTTTTGCTGGAGATCGAGAGATATGGTCAGCATGGGAGCCACACAGATTGAATCGCCGGTATGAACCCCCATCGGGTCCACGTTTTCGATGAAACAGACTGTAACCATCCGATTCTCGGCATCGCGTACAACTTCCAGCTCGAGTTCTTCCCAGCCGATCACCGATTCTTCTACAAGCACCTGTCCGACCAGGCTGGCCGCGATACCCCTGCCTGCCACTGTTTGCAGTTCCTCTGAATTGTAAACCAGGCCGCCTCCGGTGCCCCCCATAGTATAGGCAGGTCGTATTACGACCGGGTATCCGAGCCCCTGGGCGATTCGGTCGGCCTCCTCGACGCTGTAGGCGGGTTCGCTTCTGGGTATTTCGATACCCAGGCGGGTCATTGTTTCTTTGAAAGCAATGCGGTCTTCTCCTCGTTCTATTGCATCCAGGGCCACTCCAATTATCTGGACGCCGCAGCGTTCAAGTACACCGGAACGGGAAAGCTCGGATGCGAGGTTGAGTGCGGTTTGACCTCCGAGGTTCGGCAGCAGCGCATCCGGCCGCTCCTTTTCGATTATCCTGGTCAGGGTTTCCAGGTTGAGCGGTTCTATGTAGGTAATATCGGCCATGCCGGGATCGGTCATTATTGTGGCAGGATTGGAGTTTACAAGCAAAACCTCATATCCTAATTTTTTAAGCGCCTTGCAGGCCTGGGTGCCCGAATAGTCGAATTCACAGGCCTGCCCTATAACTATCGGCCCAGAGCCTATTATCATTACCTTATTTATATCTGTGCGTTTCGGCATATCAAAATGTTCCTTCCTGATGAAATTATGTTTTGTCGCTGGAAAGGAGGCTGTATTTCACAAAGGCCTGAACCCCAGAGGCATTTTTTTCATGCACCGTGCCTAAAAGATGACGGCTTCATCAAATGTGGCAGAACCTTGAAATCGAAAAACTGTACGGGTAGACGAGGACGGCACAACCAGCCACCGCCCGGGGGACTATAAAAAACGGCCGGTGGGGTGTCAAGGATAAAATTGGCTTTGAGAAAGCGACTTATTATTTATAACAGGTGGAAATGTTTGTCGATATCCGATCCATCCCAGGGTTGGAGGCGGCTAGTCGAACCACATAATTCTGCCGGAGCCTTTGGTGATTTTATCCATTTTTCCTTTCTGCCCAGAAATGTAAATCGTGTCGCCGTAAACTTTAAGATCAGTCAAACAGTATGGAATTTCTCTGGTGTTCCAGGAACCGACCAGGCTTCCGGCCTCCATTCGGTATGCCGTAATGGTAGCTTTAAGGTAGAGAAGATATTCAATGACGCGTTCGGAAATCGGGATGTTCCTTACGGCCAGGACTTCATACTTTCCGTCTTCATCCAAATCGGTTAACACTACCCGGGGATCGAATTCGATGCTGGGAGGCGAGTCTCCAGGCCCGTCTGTTTTCCCTAAAAGTATAGAGTTGTTTGTGCCGGAAATACGGTTGGATCCCCGCCAGATTTCAACACCGTCAGCTCCCCATACGGTCAGCCGCTTATTCTTATCGACCCCGATCCACTCGGTAATCCCGTTTCCGGTTATATCCCCCCTGGCCAGGGAGTAAAGCCTGGCTCCTTCCAGGCCCGGTATCTTTTCCTCTACTCTAAGCTTACCGCCAGCACGGTAGGCCACATTGTGGAGGGACCCGGAGTAAAATTCGTCGATCTTGGAATTCTGGTAAACCAGTTTGGAATGCTTGTCCTGCGGTCCGCAGACCACGCGCACGTGTCCTCGAATGCTGTCGATTTCTTTGAATGAAGCGCGCTTCCATTCATAAACGGTCGTCCGGGCGCGTACTCCGTATGCGCCAACCACATAAATCTCGACCCGGCCGTTTCCATCCATATCCCCTGTGCTTACTTTCAGAAATTCTTCTCCAAAGGGTGACTCCAACTTGTCGACCGGAACATGGCGGCCTTCCCTTTCTGCGTAGATCAACAAGATCCCTCTGCCGATTACGAGCATTTCAGGGGAACCGTCCCCATCGAGATCCGCTATATCAAATCCCATGGGTGCCGTATTGACGGGAAAGGAGCCCGTCGGGGAAAAGGCGCCTGTGCGTTGTCGGGTACGATGAAAAAGTCCCTTTTCGGCTGGACCCTTAAAGGCGGAGCCGGCTTCAAACGAAGAGAAAAGTCCTCCGTAGGGTCCGGAGCCCGACTCGGAAGCCGACGGAGCGGCGGCATAT
>CAYXDR010000268.1:0-4905 GCA_964463515.1 uncultured Desulfobacteraceae bacterium
TGAAACCGTAAAAAGTCCCCAAGCCGTCATTTCCCGACGAGAACTTGTGTCGGGGGGGGGGTGACGATAGAGGGGATATTTTGACTTTTTACGACCTCATCAAATATGCCTTTGATGAAGGGAACATTTCGTTTTCGGTTCTGACCGGTTCCAGTCAAATTCGCTCCTCGAGAAGATCAGAGAAACCCTTGCAGGCCGCGCTTTTTTCTATGAATTGTGGCCCTTGATGCAGAGCGAAATCAATAGGTCAGGCGGAGAGCAGGACGCCCCTATGCCGCTTGTTCACAAGGTCCTTACGAGCGGAAACCTTGACGGTTCTTTGGCTGGAATCGCTGAAATTCTTTTGGGTGGTCGGGATGCAGCCTACCTCAACGCCGAGGATTATATTCTCCAGTGGGGCGGGATGCCCGCACTTCTGCCGCTCGGCGAAGGCGACAGGTGGAAGTGGTTGAAAAACTAAGGATATACGTATCTGGAGCGGGATCTTGCAGATCTTGCCAGGCTGGATGACCTATCGCCCTTTCGTAAATTTCAGCAGTTGACTGCATTGCGATCCGGAAAGCTGCTCAATTTTTCGGAACTTGCGCGCGATACCGGCATCAGCGTGGATACGGCCAGGCGATACCTGGAATATCTCCGCCTCTCCTACCAGACATTCAGGCAACCACAATATTAGGAAAGCCTGGAGAAAGCTTTTCCCACAGAAGCGATCCGGGTGATCAGACGCGGCAGAAGATGGAAATATAGGATGGCATAAAGGCAACCGGTCGTCAGCCACAATACCATCAGGTTGAATTCAAAGGCAGGAATCAGAAAAGGTCCAATTCGCTTTTGGCCGGCCATGAACGGAGCCCCGCCCCAGGGGACGAGTTGTGATGTGAATATCGGATCTGACACCCTGATGATGCGGTTGCCTGCAATCCGGTATTCATCGAGGTTCTCACTGTTATATACAAGTCTTTCCAGGCTTTTGTTGCGGTATTTTTTTTCAAGTTCCAGAAACCCCTGGTCGGTCAGCTCTTCCCTTCTGCCGGCATCCAGGGCACGCAAAGCCTTGTCCGCTTCCCGGCGTTCCCTGTGACATTGTTGACGGAGTTCGTCCAGTGCGGATTTCAGTTGATTGGCAATTTCACGGGAAAACCCTTCAGGATGAAACGCATTTTCCGGCAGCGACGGCAAGATACCCTCATTTTGTGAAAGATGATGGAATTCGTTTTTCAATAAGTCAAGGCTCTGCGCCACGGCCTCTTCATGTTTTTGACCCGAACGGTCCAGGAACGGGAAATCGATTCTGGATATCAGTTCGGGGATATAGTAATGGGTCATATAATCGATATCGCTTAGACGGCGCTTGAGGTCATAATATGGCCTCTGATAGGGGTTGTTGATGAAGTATTCCACCACCAACGCTTCAAATCCCCAGCGCGAGGGCATGAGGTTGCCCACCAGCGGCACCCGATTATGGGGTGTGTGGCGGGCGATCAGATCATCGAAAGTCACCACCATGCCCCCCAGGATGATCTGCGGCACAAGCAGGAGCGGGATTATGATATAAATGGTGACAACGGTTTTAAAGCTGGCCGATATATTGAGCCCGATCATGCTGGCACAGAGAGAACAGGAAAATAGCACCAGCCATGTCTGCCAGTAAAAATCCGGTATCTCCAGAAAGGTATTTCCCACCAGGACATACAACGCCGTCTGCAGGCATGACACCAGGGCCAGATAAAGGGTTTTTGCATTGATATAGCTGAACCAGCTCAAGTGAAGAAACGATTCTCTTTGTAAAATTTTCCGGTCCCGTATGATCTCTTCGGCACTGACGGAAAGCCCCATGAACAGAGCGACAATTACACTCATGAAAAAATAGACGGGGATGTTGTGATTTTCTCCGAACAGATATCCGTCCGCCGTTTCAAATCGGGCAATGGATGCAATGATCCATGCCAGAAGGGGGGCTTCCAGTAGATTGACCCCCAGATATTGCCGGTTGGCAAGCCGGGTGAGGAGATTTCGTTTGAAAAAAATACCGAGCTGTCCGGCCAAACCCGGGCGGTGCAACACTTTTTCAGGGGCGGGCAGGCCCTTGTCCACAGATGGATCCGCCTCCTTTCTGCTGCTTTTATACCGTGCATGCCATTCCGAAGGGGATATTCTCCGCTGGTTCGTGGCATAGCCCTTTTCATCCAGCGCCTTCATTTCTATGATGTCAAATATCTGTTCCGGGTTGACATTGCCACACCGGGGGCAAAGGCATTCTTCCGAACCGGCCTGCCACACTGCACCACGAAAATAGATCAATGCATCTATGGGGTTGCCCGTGTAGATGGGGCGGCCCCCTTTATCCAGTATCCAAAGCTGGTCGAACAGTTTGAAAATATCTGAAGACGGTTGGTGGATGATGGCAATGATCAGCTTTCCCTGATTGCTCTGTTCTTTCAGCAGACTCATCACATTCAGGGAGTCGGCGGAAGATAATCCGGAGGTGGGTTCGTCCACAAACAGGATAGAGGGCTCCCGGATCAGCTCCAGGGCGATATTCAATCGCTTGCGCTGCCCGCCGCTGATGGTTTTTTCCAAGGGGGACCCGACCTTGAGATTCTTTGTTTCCAGTTGGTTGAGTTCATCCAGTATGCCCAGAATCCGCCGGTCAAGGTCGTTTTCTGTCAGGTTGGCCAAACAGAGCCGGCTTGAATAAAGTAAATTTTGATAGACCGTCAGTTCGTCAAAGAGTAGGTCATCCTGGGGAACGAACCCAATCACCCCTTCGAGGGTCCGTTTTTCCGTGTAAAGGTCCAGCTCGTTGATCCGGATTTGACCGGACTGGGGTGGCATGGTGCCGTTGAGAATGCTGATCAATGTGGACTTTCCTACACCGCTGCCCCCCATCACGCCTATCAACTCGCCCCCTGAGGCGTTGAAACAAAAATCATGGAGCCCGTTGTCACTGCCCGGAAAGCGGAAATCCACATGCCATGCCGAAAAGGCCAGATCACTGTCACGCCCCCCCGGGGTGAATATCTGAGCGATATAGGCATAATGGAGGGGGGAGGAACTTTCATCCCGGAGGATGGCCCCGGCAGGCAGCAGGCGGAACGACCCCGGGGGCACAGGAATACCGTTCAACGCGATGGCAGCACCCTGATGGGGGATGAGGAAACAGGTGCGGATATCTTCGATATGGAGGATGGTCAGCCGGCCTGAAAAATGGGGGAACGCCTTCCACCTGCAGCCGTAGCCCGGCGGCGGTTCCTCGGGCCGGACCAGTAACAGGTTGTCCCCGAGTTTATCCGCATCTTCCGGGTGGTACAAAAAAGCCAGCATATCCCCGATCACACTCGAATCGATTTCAAAGGTCCCCCCGGCTGCCCGGGCCAGGCGGGTCAACATGTCGTTGGGGGCGGCTTCAAGGGTTCTGACCAGTTCAAAAAATCTGAGCAGCACCCCATACTGTTCTGTTCTTGGAATATGCCCTTTCAGGTTGGTACAAATGGTCGATGTTTGGGAGATGAGGAAGTCGGGCTCTGTGGAGGTGTCGTAAAAGGACAGGAATCCATCGAAAAGACCGAGATACTGATCACTATTGACAATGCCGAGATAGTCGGTCAGGTAGGTTTCCACCAGTTTGCGGGCCTTGCCGCGTCCGTTTGGGCCGTGGCAGGATGCCTGAAGGGCAAACAGGTGCAGGATACCGTTGAGTACCAGTTCTGAAAGAATCATCCACAATCTCGAAAAACATGTAAACAGTGATCGCCGGGTGACTGCGGAGTCACCCGGGGCAAATCATCCTCGGTTGTCGAGCGTCGCTTCAGAAAACATTTCCGTCCAGGATATCCTGCCGCAACGGGGCAATGATCTGGCGGATACCATCCACTTCCCTCTGGGTGAACTGCCTGACCAGAAGCAGGTTGTGGATGTCGCCCAGCACGTCTAACCGCTCATCGAAATCCACCTCGTTTTCAAAGGCTTTCTCCCCCCTGAACACATTGAGCAGCATTAACATGAAATCGATCCGGTCATGCTGTTGATTCATCAGGTCCAGCATGGGCCGAGGGTATCCGGCCTGGGCGATACTTTCCGTCACTACGTACATGCCCTCCACGACCGCGCCAAAAATAATGTCGATCAAGATGTCGATATGTTTGTCGGTGGTCACTTGCTTGACAATCATATCCTCGTAGACCTCTTCGAGGGCCCCTGACCACTCGTCGAAATCTTCAATTTTTTCCGGATTTTTCACGATCTCCTTCATCTTCGGGGTCAAAGGCATCCCGAAACCGATCTTCTCAGCCAGTGTCTGGTGCACTTTCAAGACATCGGCCAGCTCTTTTTTTCTCAGGAAAAGGGCGGCGTAGGTCGCATCGAATGTGTAGGCCCCCAGCATGACCGACTGCTGTTCCATGGTGGTATAGGCATTTACCCTGCCCGTGTCTGCGGTCAATGCCTTTTGATAGGATGCCCCTGCTTCTTTGAGCACTTTGTTGGCATTGACGAGATCATTATACTGAATCAGGACGGCCTGGACTTCCTCCTTGCACGCCGTGCCGATATCAGAAAGGGTGTCATGGCGAACATCGCCATCCCCCCTGGTATCTGCTTGAACCGTCGAGATAACTCCAACACCCAGAAACATTACCATCACAGCAAAAAAACCAGCCAGTTTTTTCTTCATTTGTCGCCCTCTTTCCCTTTATTCGTTTTTGGTTTTGTATACGACCGGTTCACCTGTTTTCATCCGTCACCGGCCCTGCCAGACGTTTGCTGCAGACATTTATCCCATTGTTTTCAAGAAAAAACAATGAGATTTGTTCTATACCAGGTTTCGTTCTGTCGGAGTTGTTGGATGGCTGATGCGGAACCGCTTTTTTGATTTAGATATAGCGAAATCAGTCTTGATGAATCCGT
>CAYXDR010000269.1:0-4896 GCA_964463515.1 uncultured Desulfobacteraceae bacterium
TTATCCTGACCGCTTCGGAATTGCTCCCGTTGTTGTTCATCAAGTTTCTCTCCACCTGCCTGCTATACTGCCCGGCTACAATAGCCTGGGCGGAAAAAGGTACTTTAATAACACGCATCCTAATGTTTGTGAAGTTTTGATTTCACAAATTCCAAGCGAGTCCTGGATCCTCTCTCAGCATTTTTTATCTGCCTGTGGACGTTTTCCGGGAAGGGGTTTCTCTTGACACTATCAGGTGTTTATTTCTATGTTATCGCCGTTGGACAGGTAAGGAACCCGAGTTTTTATCCCACCCCGAGGTCAGAACACTGGAGAGGTAAAGCATTATGAACGTGAGCGAGCCTTCGGTTCGTCGTACCGACTTTATTCGAAGCATAATCGATGATGATATGAAAACCGGTAAATACGCAGGCCGTGTGCACACGAGATTTCCGCCGGAACCGAATGGGTACCTGCATATAGGCCACGCGAAGTCAATATGTCTGAATTTCGGTATTGCCCAGGATTACGAGGGAGGTCTGTGCAACCTCCGTTTCGATGACACGAATCCCAGCAAGGAAGAACTGGAATATGTAGAGTCGATCGTCCAGGACGTCCGATGGCTCGGTTTTGATTGGGGGGAAAGGCTTTTTTACGCCTCCGACTATTTTGAACAACTCTATGAGTATGCTGAAACACTGATAAAAAATGGAAAGGCATACGTGTGCGATTTGACAGCCGAGCAAATGCGGGAGCACCGGGGGACACTTACAGAACCCGGCCGCAACAGTCCGTACCGTGACCGCAGCATAGAAGATAATCTGGATCTTTTCAGGCGCATGAGGAAAGGTGATTTCCCGGACGGATCGAGGACTCTCAGGGCAAAAATCGACATGGCCTCACCGAATTTAAATATGCGTGATCCCGTTATATACCGGATTCTTCGTTTCCGACATCACCGCACAGCAGATTCCTGGTGCATTTATCCCATGTATGATTTCACACATTGCCTTTCTGATTCCATCGAGGGTATCACGCATTCGATATGCACGCTGGAGTTCGAAGACCACAGACCTCTTTATGACTGGTTCCTGAATGAACTCAATGTGCATCATCCGCAGCAGATCGAGTTCGCACGTTTAAATCTAAGCTACACAGTGATGAGTAAGCGGGTTCTGCTTGATTTGGTGCGAAAGGGATTCGTTGCAGGGTGGGATGACCCTAGGATGCCCACCATTTGCGGACTCAGGCGAAGAGGCTACCCGCCCGAGGCGATCCGTGCTTTCTGTGACCGGATAGGGGTTGCCAAGCGGGAAAGCACGGTGGATATGGCGCTTCTGGAATACAGCGCAAGAGAGCATTTGAACAGGACCGCCCCGCGCGTCATGGCAGTGCTCCGGCCGCTCAAAGTGGTGATTGAGAATTATCCGGAAGGCCGAAGCGAAGACCTTGAGGCGGTGAACAACCCCGAGGATCCATCCATGGGATCCAGGATGGTTCCTTTCAGCAGAGAGCTTTATATCGAGCAGGATGATTTCAGGGAAGATCCCCCGAAAAAGTTCTACCGGCTTTCACCGGGCAGGGAGGTGCGGCTCAGGTATGCCTATTTCGTGAAATGCACCAGGGTGGTGAAGGATCCCGACAGCGGGGAGATAATCGAAGTGCACTGCCGCTACGATCCTGAAAGCAGAGGCGGAAACGCCCCGGACGGCAGAAAAGTAAAAGCCACTCTGCACTGGGTGTCCGCCGTGCACGCCGAGGATGCCGAGGTGAGGCTGTATGACAGGCTTTTCTCTGTTGAAAATCCTGTTGCGGCCGCACGTGCCAAGGGGGATTTCAGCTCTTTGGTCAACCCTGACTCTCTTAAGATCTTTAAGGGCTGCAAACTCGAACCGGGTGTGGCGAAAGACAAGCCTGGAACCAGGTATCAGTTTGAGCGCCTGGGATATTTCTGCGTGGACAAGGCCAGCACCCGGGCGCGGCCTGTGTTCAACCGCACGGTTACCTTGAAGGACAGTTGGGCGAAGATCGAAAAGGGCGCTGCGGGGCCGCCCGCCGGGGGCGGCCCGGGAAAGCGGGCGAGTACGCCCGCGGCCGGAGAAATTACAATAGAGGATTTTTCAAAGCTTGATCTTCGTGCCGGGCTGGTGGTTGAAGCATCACTGGTGGAAGGGGCCGATAAACTGCTGAGGTTGAAGGTGGACCTGGGTGAAGAAAAACAGCGTCAGATTATCGCCGGCATCCGTGCGGCCTATCCGGATCCGGCCTGTCTCGTAGGAAAAACGGTAGTCGTGGTTGCCAACTTGAAGCCCAGGAAGATGAGATTCGGAGTATCTGAAGGGATGGTTCTGTCGGGAGCCGGAGATGCGGGCGTGTCCGTGTTGACTTTTGATCGGCCTCAGAATCCCGGGGATAAAGTATCTTGAAAATCAAAGACTTGACTACGGTGATTCTACCGGGGGCCAGCCGTGCGAAGAAGGCGTGGCCCCCGGCAGGCAGTCCAGGTGAGTTTGTCAGGCCGCTTCACGGGCCATTCCGGGCATTTCCATGAGCTCTTTGGCCTTGTCCACTGCCGCAGCGGCGTTAGGCGCAAAACCGTCCGCTCCGATCTGGTTTGCAAAATCTCCGGTGACCGGGGCGCCACCTATCATCACCTTCAGGTTTTTCCTGAGGCCTGATTCATCAAGCATACGAAGAGTTTCGGCCATCTTCGGCATGGTTGTTGTCAGCAACGCCGACATCGCCAGTATATCGGGGTCATTCTGCTCCACTGCATCGATGAATGCCTGTGGTTTAATGTCTATCCCTGCGTCGATGACATCGAATCCGGCTCCTTCGCACATCATCCCCACCAGGTTTTTACCGATGTCGTGGAGGTCCCCCTGTACTGTGCCTATCACGATGGTGCCTCGGGTGTTGGAACCGGTTTCGGTCGTGTAAGGGGCGAGAACCTCGATTGCACCGTGCATGGTCCTGGCACATTTGAGCACCTCTGGAATGTACATTTCTCCATTTTTGAAACGATCACCGACAATTTCCATCCCTTTCAGAAGGCCTTTGTCGAGGATATCCTGTGCAGGAAGACCTGAATCAAGCGCCTGCCGGGTGAGTTCTTCGATTTCTCCGCTGTCGCCGTTGATTAATCCTTCGCTGATTCTTGGATATAAATTTTCCATTTTTGAACCTCCTTTGTTGAGAGATGACAACATTCTACTGTTTAAGGGTCATCTCGATTTCTTTTAAAATATCAGCCGACTTGGGTTTCACTTGGTGCTCTTTGAGAAGGCGTCCGGCCTCCTTGTTGCATCTTACATAGGTGTTTTCGGCACCATCCGCAGCCCATACCTCGTATTGTCTTCGGTCCAGCAATTTGGGGAGAAAGTGCGCTTCCCGGAAGTTTTCAAAGGTGTGCTCGTCCGCCAGAAATGTTGCGTTTTCTGAGCTTTTTGCCACCCTTTCAATAACTTCCAGGGCGAGGGTTGACGGATTTACCGGTATGCCTTCAACGAAGTGTCTGCTCATGGAGATCAACTCGTCTGCCAGGACAAGGGATTCCAGCGATGATGTGGACCCGAATTCCATATACGCAACATCATGGATTAAATTGGCGCGGCAAAGCATGGCCGTGATTATCGAGAACATTGATTCAGCCCCTGCCTGGGCATCGAGTATTTTCGAATCGGTAGAACCGGCGAAGGCCCATATAGGCAAACCGTAGAGTTCATCCCGCATATCAGCCAGCGCAGCCTGTGTGAGCGACCATTCGGGTGCCCCGTAAGATACCACCGAGGAGGCCATATCGAGAACGCTTACATTCGGAGCGAACAGGAATGGGGCTCCCCTGTTGACCAGTTGATGTATCACCAGGCCCACGAAATTTTCCGCTATTCCAAGGGCGAGTGCTCCTGCCAGCGTGACCGGTCCGCCACCTCCGGCGTTGCATCCTGATGGTAGACAAATCGGGATTGATTTTTCCGCGCAGAACACCAGTTTCTCAATGACATTCCGGGGAAACCGCAACGGGCTAATGGCTTCGGAATAATTCAGGATGAATGGCTTTTCTCTGAGAGCCTCTTCTCCTCCGGCCACGGCGCAGGCTATTTGGTGAATCTTCCTGATGTCGGCTCCGCAGTCAGCGATGAATACAACGGGTTTGTTCGATTGCCTGATCATCTCGGCGAATACATGCACATAGATCCATTCTATCGGTACGTCTTCCGGATTGCCCATGGACATGGAAAAGAAAATATTGGGTAAGGCATCGACCAGTTTTGCGAAATTACCCGTGTCCTTCAAAACCGTTCTACGCCGTTCGCCGGTGTGAAGGTCGTATGTGAATATGGTATCGGAGCCTGTGCCGTAGAAAAAATTTCCATCCGTAAGCGGCATACAAGCCCTGCCGGTTTGGTCGTAAAGGGTTATACGGCGGGGAGCGCTGCGGAGAGCCTCTTCGACGAGATATGAAGGCATTCGAATAAATCCGTCTGCCATTTCACTGCATCCGGCCTCAATAAGCCTATTACGGGTGGAGTCGTGTTCTATTCGGAATCCGGTTTTTTCGAGTATTTCAAGCGCTGCGCCGTGAATCGAAAGGGCCTGTTCGCGATTCAGGACCCTGAGCCTTGGCCTGAGGGTTGTTGGATCGAGTTGTTTCATGGCATGTTCCCCCTGTTGTTAAAGGTGTTCAGGGCTTCCATTCTTTTCAGCTTTGCTGATTCATGGAAGCAGACTTAAACACCTCAATATATTAGTGATAAAATAATTAGAAGCAAAATGGTTTCTGCACGTAGTATTTACAGTCAGAGAGAATATGTCAAGGTTTTTTTATGTGAAATGTTCCAGAGTTGAAGTCCTGCGGCGGGATGAGAAGGTGCCGGGGCTGAAAAAAGCCCCGGCTGATGAGAGGTTAAGAGGGGT
>CAYXDR010000270.1:0-4892 GCA_964463515.1 uncultured Desulfobacteraceae bacterium
CTCCAGATTGTTGATGTCCTTCATTTCCTTAGCGAGAGCACTGACTTTCCTTTCAAGCTTTTGAGACGGCCGACCGCTGGATTTTGTGTAAACCACCACGTTACCATACTGACTGCTGATCGAAATTTCGGGAAAATCATCGGCCAAAGCAGCTTTCACCCTGCATGCCAGCGCCAGATCTTCCATATTCTGCTGGGATTCCTTCGTGGTTTTGAACTGATCCTTGGTGGCTGCCTGACAAATAAATTCAACGGCGTCATCCACATTGAGACGGTGAATTCTTATCAGAAGGTCGTATAGGCAGGGATCCACAGGATCGACTCCGTAGAGATGCTGGCTCCATCTCCGCCGTTCCTGATCGTCCTTCAACAGGAGAGATCTGGCCTCTTCATAACAAATATCCTCCCGTTCCATTTCATTGGCGATCCGCATGGCAATATCGGCCAGAATCCGCACTTTTAAGACATGGCCGATCCCGGGCAGCAGCACGTGTCCCGCAAGACCGTGATAGACCACATTATCCTTACATGCCGCATTTGCAAGTGCGCTCTGGATATAGGCGATATAGGTCTGCTTACTGGAGCCGAAACGGTCCAGGATGGAAGGTGCATCGTGGATGGCCCTTACGAGCTTGATCTGGGGTATATGAAACCGGTCGCTGGCATCGAGCAGGACATCGCGGCTCAGACATTCATATCCCAAACGTTCCGCTACCTTTTCGGCCACTTCCTTTCCCTTGCTGTAGGATCCTCGCGATATGGTTATAATAGCCATTATATCACCTCATTAAACTTAAATTCCATAAAATAAATACAACATAGCAATCATAACAACAAGGAAAATCATGCTCATGACAGTGCCTGCCTTGATAAAATCAACACTCCGGTATCTTCCCGGGCCCATGTATAATGCATTAACCTGATGAGTCGGCAATATAAAGGAATTGCTTGTGGCCAGGCCGACCACGAGGGCGGCCATCCGGGGATCCGTTCCCGCTGCCATGGCCATATTCACCACGAGGGGAACCAGAAGAACCGTCGCACCTACATTGGACACCACCAGGGTAAAAACGGTTGTGAGAACTCCGATGACAGTCAACAGAACAATGGGAGGCACGGTCCCTATAGTGTTCAAGACCATATGCGCGATCCAGGCCGCGGTTCCGCTCTTTTCGGTGGCTATACCGAGAGGGATCAGACCGGCCAGAAGGAAGACCGTGCGCCAGTCCACCGCGGAATAGGCTTCGTCTATGGTCAAAACCCTGGTTATAACCATACCGAGGGCACCGGTCATCAAACATACGGACAGCTGAATCTTGAACCAGATCACCATCGTCAACGCGGTCAAAAGCCAGAAAGCCGCCAATGCGGCCTTCTCCGGTCTCATTATTTCAACGTCCAAGGGCGTATTGAACAAAAGGCTCTTCAAGCCCTGAAGCAGCTTGAGCTGCCGCCAGGTCCCGTGCAGAACCAAGGTGTCCCCGACCCTCAAAGGAACATCGCATATCTCTGCCCGATAAGTTTCCCCCTGGCGGTGGATTGCCAGCGGTGTCACCCGGTATCTCGCCGGAAACTCCACCTGATTCAGGGTCTTGCCGTCAAGATCCGAACGAGGTGCCACAACGGCTTCAACTGTACCGGAAACCTGGTTTTCGGCTTCCTTTCGGAAAATCTCAGGTTGATCCTTAAGCCGCATGTCCTCGCTTTCGGCCATGCGCCTGACATCCCTTTCTCTGCCGTAAACCAGCAGGTCGATCTCAGAACGAATTTCCGTCTCCCCTGTTGGAGAAATGATTTTGGAATCCGGAGGCTCGGTTAATGCGACCACATTGGCCAGATAACGGCGTCTCAGGTCTTCCACCCTTACCGGCTCCCGGTAATGGGTAAAATCAGCAGGCGTGTGCAATTCCCAGGGTTTTCCGACATCTGAAAAAGTTCCGCCGCCTGAGTCATGAGCCGAATCATCCTCCTGGCCTTCTTCCGTACCCTGGGGGAGTATAAGGCGGCCGAAAAGCACAAAGCAGCATATTCCGCTTGCCACCAACGCAAGCCCCACAGGGGTTACATCAAAAAGGCTGAACGGTTCCAGATCGAAAGGAGCAATCAAATCGTTGAGCAAAATAAGAGGGCTGGAGCCTACGAGAGTGATTGTACCTCCCAGAATAGCGGAGAAACCAACAGGCATGAGCAGACGCGAAATGGGTATTTTCAAGTTTTTACTTATTCTTTGAATCGCAGGCAGAAATAATGCGGCAGCACCTATGTTCTGCATAAAACTAGATATCAAGGCAACAGAAAGAGAAATCGCGATTATAATCCGGGAAGTGCTGCCACCGGCAAATTTCACGATCGGGGCGACCAGCCTGTTTATCAGTCCGGTACGATCGAGGCCAGCGCCGATGATTATAACAGCTATTATAGATACAACCGCGTTGCTGCTGAGTCCCACGAAAGCTTCCTTGGGTGTGACCAGGCCCAGAAGCGGCAGGGAAACCATCATCAATATCGCCACGACGTCGACTCTGACCCACTCGGCAATGAACAACAGCACCGCGACACCGATCATAGCCATTACAACAATCATCTCGGTAGTAAGAGGCTCCATAGGCTGATTGTCCTTTTGATAAGATAAGAAGTTCCTTTTGCGGCAATAAGTTTTGAATTACTATTTCAATAGAACGTAAATTCCATTTCGGTAGGTGGAAATGTAGTGAATTACCGTTTGCATGTCAATGAAAAATCCAGTCCAACAAGCAATATACCGCCACTCAATCCCGCAGCCGATAAAGCGTGGATCATACCCTTTACGTGGCGGTCACTTCTTTAGGCACCATTCCTTTCATGGTTTTCTCCCGGCGCTGTTAAACTCCATCAGCGTATTCCAAATTCAAATTGCGCCGGGGCATCGGGGGTGGGACAGACCGCGATGTACCACGTTCCGACCCCGGCGTCCAACGTGACTTTTCCTCGACCCTGCGCTGCCTGTTCCTCCAGATCGCCGTCCATTACATGCAGCATAAACTCTTCATTTCCGGTGGAAAGTTCAACCGGCCCCCGGCCTTCATCCAATTCAAGCCTGTACCAGCTGTTGTGCATGAACCGTGATTCGCCGTGAATCACATCCCCTGTTCTTATGGAAGGTACCAACGCGGCATCGTAGGCCTTGAATCCCCCGCCACCAACCAGTTTTTCGCTGCCGTTTTCCTGGATGGCCCTAATCGAGCTGTCCTCGCGCTGGCTTAAGAGCCCCCGGAGAAACGCGACATTTCCGTTCACGGGAAAAACCGGGGCGTCCAGTATGCCGGAAAGCATAAGAAAGCCGTTTTCCTTGCTCAGTTTGAAATATGTATAATTCCACATGTAAATATCGTTCCAGCCTATATTCTCTATAATGTATTTCCTGCCGGTTCGCTGTTTCCACTGTTCGGCAATATCCGCCCTCCTCGTCTTAAGCCCTAAGCACCCAACGGAGCGGTTCCCGGAAACATAAGCAGCATTGCCCTCGGTAGGTCCGGACTTGAGCAAAAGGGTATAATCCCGGCCTTGCCATTGCCTCTCTACGAAAGCCAGGTTGTATTTCTCACCCTTTACATCATACATGCCCTTTTGCGGATTATACTCCAGATCGACTTCTTCCGGCTCCTGCGCTTGAACATTCCTGGTCCATACCGCCCGGCCCTCTTCTTCAGCCGTGACCCGATCACAGCCGCCCGCGTGCACGTAAAGCCCATCGATCTTCTTCTTTACGCGCATGGTCTCATACCTGGGCAGCTTCGGCATGCTCGGCTCAAGGCCGCACTTCTCCCTTACCGCGTTCTGAAGGCACTGCCTGGCCACGGCATACTTGAACCCTTCGGCTGTATCGCTGTTGGCGAGCACGATCACCCCAATATTCCTGTCCGGCAATATCTCCATAAAACTCTGGAAATTCTTCACCCCGCCGTCCTTGGCCCACGCCCTTCCGGCATAGCGCATCACCGGATCGTCCGCAGTGTCCAGGCCCAGGCCTGGCTGAAAATAGCTGCTCACATCCAGGGGCGTCTTTTCCATATCGCCCATCAATTGGACGGTCTCTGGGTTCAGCAGCCGTTGTCCGCAGACAGACCAGCCCCGGTTCAAAAGCATTTTTATGAATTCAGCCATGTCGAGGACCGTTGTAAACGCCCCTCCCGTCGGAGCTATGTTCATCTCCGCGTCCGGACAGATCGCCTCGCCCTTGAAATAGCCCTTTGCGGCGTTGTCCCTTATCTGCCGGAACGAGCTGTTTTTCATCCCCAAAGGGGCAAAAAGATTCTCATGCACGTGGCTCCCAAAGCTTTCGGCACCGGACAGCTTCCGGACCATTTCCCCGGCCAGTGTGAACGCGGTGTTGGAATAGCTGGCCACCTCGCCCGGCCTGTGACTGGGATAATCGCCGCGCAAATAATCGAGCAGCCAATCCATGTATAGATCCCGATCCCAGTCCAGCCAGCTCCTGGAAACAAACCCGGCATTTACGACATCTCCGGGAATGCCGGAATGGTGATTGAGCAATCTTTTTACGGTCATTTCCCGTGACTGGTCTGGATAGCGCTCAAGCATTTCGAATTTGGGCAAATACTTGCTCAAGGGATCATCCAGGCAGTCTATTTTCCCTCTATCGAGGAGCTGCAGCACGGATACAGCGGTGAGCGTCTTGGATATGGACCCAAGCATATACACGGTATCGTCCTGCGCCGGAATGCGGTTTTCTTTGTCCGCCATCCCGAACCCCTCTGCCCACACCGTTTCGTTGCCGTTGACAAGTGCGATACTGAGCCCCACCAGGTCATGGTCCTCCATGCCCTTTTCGATAAACGCCCTTGTGTTTTGGATCGTAGCATTGAAATCAAGCTCGGTTTTTGAATCCTGTCC
>CAYXDR010000271.1:0-3150 GCA_964463515.1 uncultured Desulfobacteraceae bacterium
AATTTCTATCAAATAGCTTTCATCCGGTTGTTCATCTTGAGCATTGTCATGATGGAGCTGGAAGTAGGTTTCTTCAAACTCTTCAGTTGGTCCATTCAAGAACCTACTTTGATCCCAATCCTCCGATGGTTCCAAAACATTAGGTCTTGTTTGACTGAATATACATCTTTTTAGCCACCTGTTTCGGATCTTTGTCAAGTTCTTGGAGCCTTGATATTTCCGATAAGAAATAAAGAGGTTAGGAGGATAGGAGAGTCCAAGGCGTCTCTGAATTTGCTCTTGAGATGATTTAAAAACTTCTTGGTAGGTCCGCATAATGAAGCTATCCTTCGTGGTTCTTCTCAAGAATTGTGCAGCCACAGGAAGAGCAGCGCCAGACAATCCTTTCCTCGAGGTTGGCTATTGAATGAATTGTTTGCCGGGTACAGTGAGGACATCTATATCCTTTCTTCTTTTGACCGGCTTGCGGTCGATCAAAAGGACCCCACCAGATCGTCGCGCATTCCTGATCGGAACAAGTATAACAGCCTTTTTCAAAGTTGCCTGTATACTGACCACATGTCGGGCACTTAAATCCTCTTGCCATAATACCCTCCTTTAGAATCCATCGTCATTTCCGGATTACTATTATAGATACACTTTTCACACAATATTAGCCAAAATCTGTTCCCAATGCTTTAGAAAGCTCCTGGAGCGCCTGTTTTCTGACGTATTCTCGTTGGCTTTTCATTCTTCCTGCATACTTAACATTCGGAAATATGTACCTGTTTAACTCACGGGCAAGATCAATAATTAATCCCGAGTAAACCCCCGGCTGTGCCGGGGGACTCCCAGAGTTTGACAATTCCGGGAATATATGAAAGCCCCTCTGGCGTGAACCGCTCAAAATTCACAGAAAGAGAGGCTTTCATGAACGATGCCCAGAGTTTAAGTCATACAAAGTGGGAATGCAAATACCACCTGACATGGATACCAAAATACCGGAAAAAGGAGCTGTATGGAGACCTTCGGAGATATCTTGGAGAAGTATTGCATGAACTTGCCAGGCGACGGGAGTGTGAGATATTGGAAGGTCATATGATGACGGATCATGTGCATGTGTTGATCTCAATACCTCCTAAATATTCGGTTTCACAGGTGGTCGGCTTCATCAAAGGAAAGAGTGCGATCCATATAGCAAGGCAATATTTCGGACGCAAAAAGAATTTTACCGGACAAAAGTTTTGGGCCAGGGGTTTTCATGTTTCCACCGTGGGTAAAGATGAAGAAGCCGTTCGCAAATATATCAAAGAACAGGAAAGAGAGGATCGAAGGCTCGATCAACTAAGTTTGTATTAGGCCCGCAGGCGCCACCTTTAAGGTGGCCCCCGGTTTTTCAACCGCTTTGAGCGGTTCACATATTTCAAGCCTCCGGCTTTGCCGGAGGTCGGTGACTCCCTCGCTCAAACAGTCGGTGCACACCAGAACTCGCTCTGTGTGTTGCGCCAGTTGACGGACACGTTCTTCTCTTTCGGCAGGCGGCAGCGTACCTGTTATGGCTGCAACCTCCACATTTTTCTGCAAAGCGTTTCTTAAGGTAGCGGCCACGTATTCTGCTGTGGGGATGAATCTGCAGAAAATGATCGGTCGAAAGCCTTCTTTAATGAAGTTTTCAATGAGATCCACGGCCGTTTTGAGTTTGACATCCTTTTTGAGGCCTTTTAAGTTTTCGGCTTCTCGAGCCATCTGCAAAAGCACACGCCGGTTATGTTTTGACTCGGTTTCCTCTTCACATGGATCACTTCCCGGAACCAAATCCTCAGCTTCGGTCACATCTTCCATGTCCAAATCAAGCACAGTCCGTCGGCCGATTTCGTCCGCTTCTTCCGGGGACTGGGAATCCGCGGCAGCGGCCCGGTTTCGTAATGTTTCGGCCGCCGCCGCAGGACTGCTTGCAAGTGACCGTAAAAGCGCGAGTGCCGACCACCATCGGACCCGCTGCCGGAATACACCACCCGCCTTGTCCATGACCGTTTCCCTGGCGTATTTGAGCACACGTTCAAAGAGAATTTTGTATTCGGAATGTTCTCCAAGACTATAGACTTCCTCCGCCTCCTCTCTTTCCGGAAATGGAGTGTCGGTTTTCATGTAATGACGGATGTCGGCCCGGCGTCTTTGGACAAAATGAGCGGCTAAACGTCTTCGATACGGTTCGTTTTTCGGCCCTGAAATATCGGCCGAAAGTTCTTGAAATGAGGGTGACAAGAATCCGAGAAGCGAGTGGAAAGTCTCTTCCTTTCCGCTGTGAGGTGTGGCGGTAACAAGGATGAGATGCCTTCCTGGATCCTTCGCCAGCTCCCTGACCAGCCGGTTTCTTTGATGGCGGCTTCCCCGCTGATCATGTGCAAAAGCACATGTGTGCGCTTCATCCACAATCACCAGTTCCGGACATGCACGGAGGAATTCATCCCGCCTCCGATCCGACTTGATATAATCCATTGAAACCACGACATTCGGGTAAACATCAAACAGCGACTCGCCGATGGAACAAAGACGTTCCAGCTTGCCAACAGTGCTGGGAAGGACCATCTCGGCATGGATGTGGAACTTGTCAGCCAACTCCGCTTGCCATTGCTCCGCCAGATGCGGAGGGCACAGGACTGCAAGGCGATTCACCTCGCCCCGATCCAGCAACTCGCGGGCGATAAGGCCCGCTTCAATAGTCTTTCCGATGCCCACATCGTCTGCGATGAGCAGCCGCACTGGGTCCAGCTTTAGAGCCATCAGGAGGGGCACGAGTTGATACGGTCTAGGTTCAACGCCGATTCTGGCCATGGAGCGAAACGGTCCGGCACTGGACCGGACTCCCAGGCGCACGGCATCCCGCAAAAGACGGCAGGACCTGTAATCCCCGAGTTTTCCCGGATCGGGCGCAGAAAAAGTCGTAGCTGTCACTGTTTCCAGAGGAAGATAGATCCCGGTCACCTCATCATCCAGCCCGCCCAGGGGCCGAAGGAGCAGCAAATTTTCCCGGGATTCGGGAAGCACAACCCACTCCCTTCCTCTGGCATGCACCAAGGACCCAACTGAAAATGGAGATACTTCTGAAGATGGCAAACGCTTATCCTTTCTTTAGCCCGAACAGATTTGGGAATGTGGCCGCCACCTTTT
>CAYXDR010000271.1:3160-3655 GCA_964463515.1 uncultured Desulfobacteraceae bacterium
ACCTAGGTCTTCCAGACAGTCGATCTGAGCCTGATCTCTTGCCTGTCGATCTGGGAATTTGTGCACGGGGCCGTCCACATAAATGACGGTATATGCATCTTCATAAATGAAATCAGGCCTGGTCTTACATTCTTTCATGAAAACCTGGGCCTTGCTGGGAAGATTGAGATTATGGTCATTCAGGAACTTGAGCCATTCTCTTTCAAGGTCCGAACCAGCCTGATTCATAAGCCTTTTCATATGCTTGGCCCGCGGTAAACCCACAGGAGAGGCGAGGACCCTGGAATCTTTAAGCTTCATCAGGAATCCATGGATAGCTTGACGATCAAGCAGAGAATGATCCCGTTGATTTCCATAACTCATTAGGCAATCGTAGCAGGCGGCCTCGCAATCCTCCATGGCACCAGGGGCGCGGCGGAGATCCTCGCCCGTGGCCGGGTCGAAATGGCACATCTCAAGTGCGGTCCGGATGACAGCGGAGAGCCCCTTGGGATC
>CAYXDR010000271.1:3665-4888 GCA_964463515.1 uncultured Desulfobacteraceae bacterium
GATAATTTGACGAAGTACTCCGGCGCCACCCTCCGCAGCTTCGTAGAACAGTAGCACATTTCGCTTGCTCCGGTCGGGCAAAGGCTCTCCAGCCAGTTCATTGTCCTCCAACTGGTAAAAGGTTTGGATGGCCTGTTTCAGGCAAGCCTGGAGACTCGCCATCTGCATTTCATCCAGTGTCTCCGCGGGCTGAATCAGAAGGCAGTTCTTGCGGTCTTCCACATAGGGGATAACCCTTTCAACCCTGGGGCTCATGGGGTCGGCATCGGCTTCTTCTTCGGCCTGCTCGTTGCGGGACCAGTACCCCCGTTCGATATCGAGCATAAATCCATGCTGAGCCTGTTCTTTGCGCCGGGTCCATCCCAGGTTGATTCGCCAGAGGGTGGCGGCATGGCCATAGGTGAGGGTCGCCAGGGTCTTGTCATTAGCATCCAGAATGGCAGCCGTTCGAAATGAGGGTTTTCCGCCATGAACGGCAAATCGGACTCCAGTCTTAATCTCATAACCCATACGAAGCCGTTCTTCCTCATCGCAGTTGATTCGATCACGTCTTTTGGTGGCTACGTTCTGGAGTCGAAATAGCTGTCTCAAGGGCGCATCGAGCTGCCTCCCGCAGTGCTCACACAAATCCGCACCGCCGTTGCCGGGCGTCGGATGGAGATATCCGCACTGTGGGCAAAGCTTCGCCAGTGAGGTCAAAACGCTGTCTTCCTGTGTGCTGTCGGCGACAGGCATGATGACCTTGTTGATAATGTACTTGGAGCCTTCATGGTAAAGGATGCTTCTGGGCCCGAATTCGGAGATGGCCAAAAATCGGGGCCTGGAAAGAAAGTTGTCCCGGCTTTTCCTGTGAGTCCCTCTGCCCGGCACATATGCGGAGAGAGGGAGTCTTGGAAAATTGTAGCCGGGAAGAAATCCTTCGCTGGCAAAGTAGCGGTAGCTGTAGAAATCCGACTGGACAACGCTTGAGGATTCCAGAAGAAGCTGAATTTGAGCCTCGGCCTCGGCTCGGAGGCGCTTAGCGAGCTTGCGGTCTCCCTGGGTTCGGGAAAAATCATTGGCGATCTTGTGCTGCACATCTCGTTGATTCATGGCCGCGCGATAGAGCGATCGCCACCGATCACAGGCGGCTTCGAAGCTGAGGTTAACCTTGTTGAGTACCTCTTCGATCCAGCCCGGGGAGTACCAATCAGCGCTTTTAAGATCGACTTCTATAGAGGAAA
>CAYXDR010000272.1:0-4879 GCA_964463515.1 uncultured Desulfobacteraceae bacterium
GGTCGCTGATGAGGTAGTTTCCATCCGGTATTTCCGGATGGGCACGAGGTAGGATTTATAACAGGGGAGGATGTTGCGATGATCATAGGAATACCGAAGGAGATAATGGCCGAAGAAAAGCGGATCGCCGCGATGCCGGAGTCGGTGGAGAAATATGTTGGGATGGGCTATCAGGTGCTGGTGGGCTCCGGCGCCGGGGCAGGGATATTTCGAAGCGATGAAGAATATGTCCAGGCAGGAGCAGAGGTGGTGGAGGATGTGGAGAAGCTTTTCTCTCTTTCCGACGTGATCCTAAAAGTCAAACAGCCTGAATTCGACGAACGAACCGGCAAGCACGAAATCGAAATGATGCAGCAGAAAACGACGTTGATAACTTTTCTACATCCTGCGGCGCCAACCAGCAGGAAAAATGTTGAAATGCTGGAGCAAAAAGGCATTACCGCGTTGACGATGGACGGGATTCCCCGGATCAGCCGCGCCCAGAAAATGGATGCCTTGACGTCAATGAGCACCATTACCGGTTACAAATCCGTCCTGATGGCTGCGAACAGTTTTCCCCGTTTCGTTCCAATGATGGGAACGGCGATAGGGATGATAAAGCCAGCTAATTTTCTTGTTGTGGGGATCGGTGTGGTGGGCCTGCAGGCTATTGCGACGGCCAAGCGCCTGGGCGGGGTTGTCAAGGCTGTGGATATCCGGAAGGAAGCGCAGAAGGAAGCGGAGAGTCTCGGAGCGAAGGTGGCGGGTTTTGATGTTCCACAGGAGCTGGCGATGGGCAAAGGGGGTTACGCAAAGGCGCTGTCGCCGGATTGGCTCGAAAAGGAGAGAGCGCACCTGGCGCCGGTGGTCTCGGATTCGGATGTGGTGATCCTGAGTGCTCTCGTACCCGGAGAGGTCGCCCCGACGCTGATAACCGGAGAAATGGTTTCGTCCATGAAGCCCGGGTCGGTGATTGTGGATGTGTCAATCGACCAGGGGGGAAATTGTGAATGGACCGAGCCGGGGAGTGAGATTCTGAAAAATGAAGTCAAGATAAGCGGACTTCAGAACATTCCCGGCAGAATGGCCGTCCACGCGTCCTGGCTTTATTCAAACAATATGCTTCATTTCGTAGAAAACGCCTTTAAGAACAGCGGAAACGAACTTGATCTCGAAGACGAAATCGTGAAGAGTTCCCTCGTAACCTACCATGGGAAAATCGTTCATCACGGGACCTTGATCGCTTTAGGCAGGCTCCAGGGGAGTTGAACATGTACGAATTGTTTACGATGCTCGGCTTTTTCGCGGCAACGTTCATCATCGGCTATTTTCTGATTTCACGTGTGCCGTCGCTTCTTCATACACCACTCATGTCCATGACAAACGCGATATCCGCGGTGACCATAATCGGTGCCCTTCTGGTGTTCGCGGTGAAAACCGGACTGATCGAAGGCTTCCTCGGCGCGATAGCGGTCATGACGGCGATGTTCAATGTGGTGGGAGGCTTCGTGATTACCCATCGGATGCTGAGGCTTTTCAAGAAAACCAGATCTCGTGAATAGGGAGAGCAAATCGTTATGTCCAACGGAGCCGGTCTATTTATAGATCTCGTAATTATAGGTATTCTTATTTTCGGCATACGCCTGTTCCGCACGCCTGGAGGAGCCCTGCATGGAAACCTTGCTGCGGCCCTGGCCCTGGGGTTGGCCGTTGCAGTGACGTTGATGCGGCATGGGCTGGTCCAGGTCGAGGTGGTGTTGATTGCCGCCCTGTTCGGCTCATTCGCCGGGTGGCTGGTGGCGGTGCGGGTGACGATGATCCAGATTCCTGCCATGGTTGCATTCCAGCACGGCGCAGGGGGGGTGGCGGCCTTTTTGGTTGCCCTGGTGGAGTTGATGCGGGTTTCAGCGGATGCCGCTGCAATTGGCCGCATTTCAGGAATTATCGGGCTGTTGATAGGAGCGGGAACATTCAGCGGGAGCATGATCGCCGGCGGGAAACTCGCCAAAAAGCTTCGACAGACCCCGGTTGTCCTGCCAAAACACAATAAGATTCTTCTCGCAACCGTCGCCCTGGCCATTGGACTTGGGGTGACGGCCTTCAGCGTTACAGATCCATCGATATCCCTTGGCCTGCTTATCGTGTTGATCTTCGTTTCGATCCTTTTGGGCGTCTTTTTTTCAATACGAATCGGAGGGGCGGACATGCCGGTTCTGATTTCTTTCCTGAACGCCACCGCCGGACTTGCCGCGGCTTTTTGCGGGGTGATTATACAAAACAAGCTGCTGATCGCCAGCGGGGCTACTGTAGCGGCATCGGGTTCCATCCTCACCCATGTGATGTGCAAAGCAATGAACCGCAGCCTTATCAAGGTGTTCGTGGGGTTGAAGCCTGCAGCGAGAGTGAAGGTTGAAACGGCCCCTGAATCAGCAGCTCATTTCTTCGGTGACCCGGGCCGTGACGAAATTTCAGAGGAGATTTCCTCCAGTGAAAGCAAACCAATGGACCGGGCGGTGTCTGCATTAAAGGATGCCGAACGCGTGATTGTGATTCCGGGTTACGGGATGGCCCTGGCGCAGGCCCAGTTCAAGGTGCTTGAGCTAATGAACCTGCTTGAAGGAGCCGGGAAGACTGTGAAATTCGCCATACACCCTGTGGCGGGCCGGATGCCGGGGCACATGAACGTTCTTCTGGCGGAGGCGGATATTCCGTACGACAAGCTTTTTGAAATGGACGAAATCAACGGGGAGTTTTCTGAAACGGACGTGGCGCTGGTTGTGGGTGCCTGCGACGTTGTGAACCCGGCGGCGATCGAGGTGGAAGGGACGCCGATTTCAGGGATGCCTATTTTGATGGCGCACGAAGCCAAACAGCTGATCGTGTGCAACCTGGATGAGAAACCGGGGTATTCGGGTGTGGACAACCCGCTGTATGAACGGGAAAATGCGATCCTTCTGTTCGGGGATGCGGGGAAGAGCCTGGATGCTGTAATCGAGGATCTGAAATCATAGCTGGTGCCCATCCGGAAATGGTTCTTTTGCCTAATCTTGATGAAACCGTAAAAAGTCAAAATATCCCATCCGTCGTCACCCCGGCGCAGGCCGGGGTCCAGTATTCCAACGACTTCTGGATTCCAGCCTGTTGGTTTTAGCCCCCTGAGTCACTGGACGAGGAACTCGGCTGGGAGCTATCATCAGTACTGGGAGGCCGGCTTCCTTCAGTTGCCGCGCCAGTTCAAAGCCCGTGGGTCCAGCTTCATAAGCCATTTGTTCAATGCTCGATCGGTGGGCTGTAAGTTTACCCACCACAAATCTCGGGTCCGCGGGGCCAACAAAAGTTTTCAAATACCCGTTACATCCATAGAATCCAACGTGATCGCTTCTTTTATGAACATCGATGCCAACGTGAAAAACGGAGCCAACTTCTTTGTCCAAAACTTCGCTCAGATGTGATAAGGTTTTTTTAGTCATATTGGTTCCTCCTTTGTAGAATAAGTTTTTGCTAATGCCTTATTCTAGCACTGTCAGGGACCAACATGGTATTTACGACCTCATCAAGGCTGATGCGATCGTAAAAAGTCAAAAGATCCCCTTTATCGTCACCCCGGCGCAGGCCAGGGTCCAGTAATTCCAATGACTTCTGGATTCCGGCCTACGCCGGAATGACGGCTTGGGGACTTTTACGAGGCCATCAAGGCTGGTTACAAAACGCTTAAAGGGGGGAGTTACCGTAGCATGTGGTGGGTTCTCCATAATAAGTATGGTATTCTTGCTGCACGCGGTGTTCATGGGCAAAACATCTATATAGACCCAACCGCCAAGATGGTCATCGTTCGGTTCGCGTCTTTTTCCACGGCAAAGAACGCGCCGATTGACCCAACCTCGTTGCCGGCATATCAAGCCGTGGCCAAGTATTTGATGAAAGACTGAGAGGCACAGGAACATGCACGAACGAATAAAAATAGATCGTGAAAGCGAAGTGAGCCACGATCTTATCTTGTGGTTGGACGAGCCCGGTTAACAGGGAGAGGCTACATATAAGGAAACATCTATTTCGTGCAAGGAATGTTTGAAAGATCGGTTTTGACCAGGACTTTATTCAGGGCGAACACAAGCCTGACCCTGTAAACGAAAAGCGGCTGCAGCAGACGCCCGCCCGCGCGAGCAAGCTCGCGCGGGCCGCCGTTGCTCATCCTGAACGATATGCGAAATGAACCAGACCCAACATGGGTGCTTCATAAAAACGGCCCCGCTGCTTAATACAATCTTTAGCCTTCGGGCGGGAGGAGGAAAACAAGATGGTGACGAGTCCAAACCCCGGTGATTCAACGTCTCATATGCCAACTAAATCCAAGGACCGGCGTTCGACACGAGGCATTTCTCTGCGAGCAATGAAGCACACCCTTATCTACGTATTTTTCGGGACAGGGTGGATCTTTGCAACAGACTGGATGGCAAGGCAAATGTCTAATGGCTTTGATGTGCATCTCATTCAGACATTCAAGGGCCTCATTTACATCCTGGGAACCGCACTGGTTGTATATTGGCTCACCCGTCAAGCGTTGCTCAAGACCCAACTTAAAGAGGAATTGAGAATCACTCAGAGTGTATTTCGGGCAACACTCAGAAATTTGGGCGAGGCCGTCATTCTTGTAAGGCCGCCGGCTCGGGTCATTGATGAATTCAACGCGGCCGCAGAAAGCATTTTCGGCTACAGCCGAGGGGAGGTGCTGGGCAAGAGTACCGAAGTCCTGCACGTGGACCGCCAGTCTTTCGAGCAGTTTGGCGTGATAAGCGAGCTGGAACTCCAGGAGCGAGGCGTGTTCCGAGGCGAGTATCAGATGAAGAGAAAGGACGGAACCATCATTGATACCGCCAATAGCATCAGTGCAATACATGAA
>CAYXDR010000273.1:0-4863 GCA_964463515.1 uncultured Desulfobacteraceae bacterium
GATTTAGTTATTTATTGGTAAAAGCACCAGAATTCCTTATTTGTGGCCTGCCACGCGTAGCCTCGTTAGAGGCGAAGCGTGGTGGAGGCGGGGGGAGTCGAACCCCCGTCCGGAAACATTCCGTCAAGGCGTCTACATGCATATCCCAATCTTAGATTTTTCGCTTTCGATTCGTGATCAGGCAAGACTTTTCGAAAGCACACCCACAAGAATTTTCGCCTTGCCGGTCTGCGGGGTACCGGATCGGCTAGCC
The DNA here is from genome assembly GCA_964463515.1 of uncultured Desulfobacteraceae bacterium. Classification (GTDB taxonomy): domain Bacteria; phylum Desulfobacterota; class DSM-4660; order Desulfatiglandales; family Desulfatiglandaceae; genus CAYXDR01. Next base: position 254 of record CAYXDR010000273.1, read on the forward strand.
CACTGAGTCGACGCCCCGACAGGGTTTCGCGGGCATAAACCCACGGGACGCTAGCCGCTTAAGCGGCTAGGGAATACGCATAATCGTCTGCGTTTGTGTTTAGCCCAACCGTTTTTACGAGCAGCTGGTACCTCGGCATGCAACCTTGACTTCAACTATCCCCGTCGAAGCCGTTTCGCCCCCATGTCTTAAGGGCAGTGCAATAACAAAATAAGCACCATGCGGGTGCTTGTCAATAATCCTGCTTTTTGCGGGCCTGCTCCATCTCCCGTTTAAGTTCCTTTTCCTTCAGTGCTCGGCGTTTGTCGTGCTTCTTTTTTCCTCTGGCCAGGGCTAGTTCAATTTTGGCACGCCCTTTCTCATTGAAGTACACTTTTGTAGGTATCATCGTGTACCCTTTTTCTTCTGTTTTGCCGATCAACCGCCTTATCTCGCGTTTGTTCAGAAGAAGCTTCCTTGTTCTCAAGGGGTCTAGTTCCTGGTGATGTGCATAAGGGTAGGGGGTTATATGCATATTATGCAGAAAAACCTCACCGTCCCTGATTCGGGCATAGCTGTCCGAGAGATTGCCTCGCCCCTCGCGCAGACTTTTGACCTCGGGGCCCAGTAGAACCATCCCGGCTTCCAGTGTTTCGTCGATGAAGTAATCGAACGCGGCTTTTTTGTTGCGGCAAACGATTTTAGCGGCCATCAAAACCACCTTCCATCATAGTAAAATATGAATGATTTTATCATATGGAAACTGTCTGCACATGGTTTTCGGGGAAAGTTACTGCAGGCAGCACAGCCTTGATCCGCTGGTCCACATATTCATGAACCTCGGCCGCGGTTCCCATCGAAATTACTTTCTGGAAATCATGCCTGGCCTCTTCCATAGATATGTTTCTTATCGTGGCCTTGGCCATGGGAATCGACTGAGCGTTCATACTCAAATCGTTGAGCCCCAGCCCCAGCAGCACCGGGATACAACGGGGGTCCCCCGCCATTTCTCCGCAAAGAGCTACCGGTATTCCTGCCTCTTCTGCGGCCAGTACGACGTGCCTGATCATCCTTAGAATCGCAGGATGGAAAGGTTGAAACATATGTGCAACATGTTCGTTGATCCTGTCGCTGGCCAGCGCGTACTGTATCAGATCATTGGTGCCTATGCTGAAAAAATCCACATGCCTGGCAAGGGCGTCCGCCATCGTGACCGCCGAAGGGACCTCAATCATGATCCCGACTTTCATCTCACGGTCGTAATCGATTCCCTTTTCTTTCAGTTCCCCTTTTACTTCATCAAATATGGCCTTGGCATCCAGAAACTCCTGGACACCGGAAATCATCGGGAACATAACCTGCACTTTACCGTAAATACTCGCTCTTAATATTGCCCTGAGCTGGCATTTGAATATTTCGGTTTCTCTCAGGCAGAACCTTATAGCGCGCAGACCCAATGCAGGATTGATCTCGTCGGTCGTTTTGAACGGCGGCCCCAGTTTATCTCCTCCCAGGTCAAGTGTCCGGATGGTCACTGGATCCGGAAAAACCAGCTCGACCACCTCCTTGTAATTTTCGAACAATTCCTCTTCCGGGGGCATGCCCCTGCTTCTGAGATACAGGAATTCAGTGCGGTACAAACCGACGCCTTCGGCCCCGTACTCACGAACAGCAGCGATTTCTTCCAGGAACTCTATGTTGGCCCGTACCGGAATGTGAAGACCGTCTACGGTTATGGACGGCAGATGGCAGGTCCTGGCGATGCTCGACTTGTATTCTTCGTCTTTGAGCTGCCTTTCCTGGTATAAAATAATGGTTTCATCATCGGGGTTTATGGTCACTTTTCCGGAGCTTCCGTCAACGATTAACAGATCTCCTTCATGAACTATAGTGGTGGCGGCTTCAAGACCGACCACAGCCGGTATGTTCAGTGCCTGGGCCAAAATACCTGTGTGGGAGGTTTTACCTCCGCCGTCGGTGATGAACCCCATAACTTTTCCTATATTAAGCTCGCTGGTATCCGACGGTGACAGATCGTGGGCCACTATGATAACTCTCTCGTTTATGTCATTAAGGCTTTGCTGCTGTTCGCCGCTCAAATTCCGCAAAACTCCTTCGACCACATATTCGACGTCGCTCAGGCGCCTGCTGATGTAATCATCGTCGATCTGTGAAAAAATACGGGAAATTTCATCGAAGGATTTTTTCAGTGCCCACTCGGCATTAATTTTTTCCCGCATGATTTTTTCGATGGAGGAATCGGTCAGCATGCTGTCTTTAAGGATCATCATATGGCTGTCGAGTATGTAGGAATGACCCTTTGCCTGGTCCGGCATCCGGTTTTTAAGCTCTGACAGGCGTGTTTCCATAGCCGCTACAGCGGATTTAAGCCTCTTGACTTCGGCGTCAACATGTTCATTCTTGATAAGGTACCGGTAGATGATTTTTACCCGGGATCTGTCGACCAGGTGTGCTTTACCGATGATTATTCCGGGAGAAACCGGGATTCCTTGGAGTTCTTTGTTTTCGTCCATATTTTCCAGAGTCATGATTTTTCACCGAACTTGTCTGCAATAAGATCTTCAAGCGCTTCCATAAAGGCTTTTGCGTCTTTTCCTTCTATCCTTGCATGAAGCGTCGTTCCCCTGGTACAGGCAAGGGAAAGGATTGACAGAATTCCGTCTCCCTCTACCTCCATGCCTTCTCTTCTAAGATACAGTCTGGAGTTGAAAAGTTTCCCCAGTTCGACTATTCTAGCCGCTGCCCGCGCATGAATTCCCAAGGAATTAATGACTGTGAAAGCACGTTCAATCTCCATTTGGGGCAGATCTTTCCAGAAATTTCTTTCTTTGGAGGCATATCCTGTAAGCCCGCCTGTAGCTGATATTATTTTCCGCGGAGATGCGTTCGGCCGCTTCCCGCAGGCTTATATCAGAGCGCTCCAGCAATCCGTCCACTTCGCGTTCGGCATTTACGTCCTCTGCGCCTGGAGGCGGTTCAGGGCCTCGTCCCGCGACAACAACGGTCAACTCCCCTTTGACCTCCGCGGGAAGAATGTCAAGGACCGAACTTATCCGGCCCCGAAGGAATTCCTCGAAAATTTTACTCATTTCACGGGCGATCACCACGTGCCTGTCACCGGCGGCATCCCTCAAATCGGACAAAGCAAGTTTCAGCCTGTGTGGAGCCTCGAAAAATACGGCTGTTCGTTCTTCTTCCCTGAGCGATGCCAACATGCTGCGGCGACGCCCGGCTTTAGTGGGCAGAAATCCGAGAAAAACAAATTTTTCCGCCGGCATGGCAGAAACCGAAAGTGCCCCGCACACCGCACAGGGGCCGGGAATTGGACGAACCATGATTTCCGCTTCTGCCGCGGCGTTGACAAGATAACCACCCGGGTCGGAAATTCCAGGTGTTCCGGCGTCGCTGACAAGAGCTACGCTTTTGCCCGAGTTCAACACCTTGAGCAATCCGGGTGCTTTTGTTTTCTGGTTATCCCGTCGGTAACTGACAACCTTTGTGCGGACGTTGTAACGGGCGCATAGGTTGCGGGTACGGGAGACATTCTCGGCGGCGATTAGGTCCGCCTCTGAAAGCACCTGCACCGCGCGGTAGGTTATATCGTCAAGATTACCGAGCGGCGTGGCCACCACATACAGCGTCCCCGGCCCATTTCCGCAGGCAATGGATTCTCGCACTTTCATATCCGCCACGCTCAGAGGGTCCGGCAATTCAATAGGCCAGTTCAAATGCGTCAGTGACGATTTCAACTTCCGGACCGCTGCTTGTCAGGCTTATGGCCACCACGTCGAAACGCGCGCTTACACAACCCTGGGTCTTTGCCTTTAGGTATGCCAGGGCAGCTTTTGACATTCGTCTTTGTTTGCCGGAGTTAACCGCTTCTTTAGCGTAGCCCAGGGTTTTCCCCCTGCGAGTCTTGATTTCGACAAAAACCAATGTGTCGCGATGCCGGGCTATAAGATCTATTTCTCCGAAGCGACATCTGTAGTTCCGTTCCAGTATCTTGTATCCTAATTTCTTCAGTTCTTCAAAGGCAAGCCGCTCTCCCCGCATTCCCAGCTCGATCCGTTCTCTGGTCATCGGTTGACAACCCCCCTGAAGGTTGTTCTGTGCACCTGGCATGGGCCGAGGCGCCGGAGCGCCTCCATGTGCATTACGGTTCCGTAGCCCTTATGAGCGCTGAAGCCGTAGCCCGGGAATTCAATGTGATAGGCTTCCATTATTCGGTCCCGGTAAACTTTAGCGATGACCGATGCTGCTGAAATACTCATGCTCCTGCTGTCGCCTTTTTTTATGCAAAACTGGCGTATGGGCAGAGGCACTTTACTTATCCCGTCGATAAGAAGAAAGTCGGGCTTGGGTTCCAGAGCTGCTACAGCCCTTTTCATTGCCTCAAGCGTCGCACGCAGGATGTTGTTTTTGTCTATATAACGATGTGAGGCGACACCCACCGTTACTGAAACAGCTTGTTTGGTTATGATTTCGAAAGCCTTTCTCCTGGCTTCCATACTCATTTTTTTGGAATCTGTCACGCCGGTGAGCAGTACTTTTTCCGGCAATATGACTGCAGCCGCCACTACAGGCCCGGCGAGCGGCCCTCTGCCTGCTTC
>CAYXDR010000274.1:0-4856 GCA_964463515.1 uncultured Desulfobacteraceae bacterium
TGGCCCTTGCCGATGAATTGAGAAAATGGCTTCCAGCAGAGATGGATGGGGCTGAGAGGGACCCAAAATGAATTTGATTTCCGCACGAATGCCCGGGAAAATTACCTGGGCGAATCTGAAGCCAGCAAGGAGTATCACGCAGATGCAGGCTTATCGTCCGGCTGTGGCAGTTGTATTCGGCCTCATCGGGTTCGGGGTCAACTTCCTGGACATGACACTGATCGAGACCCAGGGCCTTAAGATCAACATCCTGGCCGGTTTGTTTTTCCCCCTGGTGATCGCTCTGGCCTGGGGGTGGCGCTACGGCCTTGTTTCGGCACTTGCGGGCGGGTGTCAAAGCATGTGGTGGCTGTGGTACGGGGACGGATGGGGTGTGCTTTATTCTGTTCCGGTCTTCACTGCTTGGATCGTCTGGCACGGTTGGTGGGCCGAGCGCGGCAGGCAGGCTCACCCCTGGTATATTTCGTCCTTCATCGTGGAAATTCCCTTTCGAGTGGTGGTGGAACTTGGCTTTTATACGGTGTTCCCATTACTCGTGTCCCTGAATCCGCCGCCCTGGGATCCAGGCATCATTTGGAGCGATGTGCAGGCCGGCTGGGTCCATACGGTGGCGGTAAAGCATGCGGTTACTGGCTATATACTGCTTCTCGGGGCCTATGCGGGCCTCAGCCTGGGGCCGGTGCGGAAATTTTTCGGAATCCCGCCTGTTCCCGGGCAGCGGGACGCCCATGCCATTTATGCCGGGGCTGTCCTGCTGGGGCTGAGCCTGTGTGCGCTGGATGCTGGGATGGAATTCCTGGCAACCGGGGCTGAAGGCAAAACCTTTTGGGATGCAGCAGTTCTCGATGTGGATAGCCACGAGATGTTTTCCCGGCTGCTTTATGTTCTCCTGACACTGGCTGCCGCTGCTTTTCTTGTTCGGTTCAACCGTAATAGAGCCTTGCTCCGGGAGCGGCTGGACCATTTGAGCCGTGTCCTTGCTGCAATTCGGAACGTGAACCAGGTAATTGTCCGTGAAAATGACCCGGACCGCCTCCTGGATAAAGTCTGCCGTCTTTTGGTGGAGACCAGTGGATATTACAATTCATGGATCGTTTTGACGGAGAACAATTGGACGGGAAAACGGTTTTTTCACGCGGGTTTTGATTGGGATTTCAAAACCATGGGCGAACGCCTGCTTGCCGAAGATCCGCCGGCCTGCGCGAAAGCCGCGCTTTGTTCAAGCGGTATACAGGTTGTGGACGACCCGCCCAGCCAGTGCCTGGGCTGCCCGCTGGCCTCCAGCTACGAGGGCCGTGCAGGGCTTTGCTTGAGGCTCGAGCATGGTGATAGCATTTTTGGCTGGCTCAGCCTGTCCTGCTCGGCATTGTTCGCGCACAGTGCTGAAGAGCACGATTTGCTCAAGGAGGTGGCCGGAGACATCGCCTTTGCCCTCTGGTCCATGGAAACAGCTGTGGAGCGGGAGAGCCTCGCCCACAAATATGCCGCAGTGCTGGCCACTACCAGTGATGCGGTGATCGCCTGTGATCTGGACGGTGTGATTACTGTATTCAACGCAGCCGCGGAAAAGCTGTTTAAGTGTTCGGCCGGCGAAGCACTCGGTTCGCCGCTCAGGCGTTTCTGCCCGGAAGACCGACTGGATGAACAGGCGGAAATGATGCGCCGGTTGCGTGAAACAGGGGGTGTGTCAGGGTACGAAACCGAACGGGTGGCTTCTGACGGCCGGCGTTTAATGGTGGAGATCACGCTTAGTTTGAATACCGACGTCCAAGGCCGAATCCAGGGGACCAATGCCATTGTACGGGATATCACCGAGCGCAAGCGGGCCGAGGCAGAGGCGCGTCAAAATTTGATTCGCCGGAATAGCGAGGCGGATGTCGTAGCAGCCATCGCTGCCAGTGAGGACTTGGCAAAGGGCAGGGTTCGGGCCGTGGCTGCCCAACTGACCGAGGCGGCCGCCTGTGCCATCGGGGTGCAGCGTGCAGGCGTCTGGTTATTCGATGACGACTGCACGCGTCTTGTCAATGTCGACAACTATGTTGCTTCCACAGGAGAGCACTACTCCGGGGCCGTACTACAGGAGAATGAATACAAAAACGAGTTCGATGCATTGAAAATGGACAAATACGTGGCAGCCCATGACGCCATGAGCGATCCCCGCACCGCTGGCTACGTTAAAAGCTATTTGAAGCCCAACCGGATCACCTCCATGCTGGACGGGGTCATTCGATCCGGAGGCGTGAACCTGGGCACGGTCTGCTTTGAACACGTAGATAATCCCCACATCTGGGAAATTGACGAAATCGCATTTGTGTGCCAGCTGGCCGACCAGGTGGCCATGGCCGTGATGAACAGGAAGGAACGGTGTCGGGAACAAGAGAAAGCCAGTATGGAAAAGCAGTTGCGCCAGGCCCAGAAGATGGAGGCCATCGGCACGCTGGCAGGGGGCATCGCCCATGACTTCAACAACATTCTTTCCCCGATCATGGTCTATGCCGAGATGCTCATGATGGACCTGCCGGAGGACAGCCCGGCCCAGCCGGGACTGAAACAGATCTACACGGCCGGTGAGCGGGCCAGGGATCTTGTCAGGCAGATACTTACCTTTGCGCGGAAAAAGGAGGAAGACAGGATCCCTCTCAAGGCATCGGTGATCATCAAGGAGGCGGTAAAATTTCTGCGTTCGACCCTTCCGAGCACCCTGGAACTCGTTTTAGATGTGAGGACCAACCAGGATACGGTGCTGGCCGATCCCACCGAGCTGAACCAGATCGTCATGAATCTTTGCACGAACGCGGCCCATGCCATGGAAAATGCGGGCGGACGGATAGAAATTGTCCTGGAAAAGGAATCCGTGGATGCCGGCTCGCCGGTTCATCCGGCCGATCTTGGACCGGGACCTTATCTCAAAGTGACGGTCCGGGACACGGGGCCGGGGATAGAACCGAATGTGCTGGAAAGGATATTCGACCCTTATTTCACCACTAAGGCGGCGGGCAAGGGCACGGGCATGGGCCTGGCGGTTGTGCATGGTATCGTGAAAAGCTGCGGGGGAAGCATTGCCGTTGAAAGCGGGCCGGGACTGGGTGCGCGTTTTGACGTGCTGCTTCCGGTGGTGGGCGGAGCGGTGGAGGCTTTTGAGCGGGGAAATAAGAGGGAGGCGCTTCCGAGAGGCTCGGAGAGGGTGCTCTTGGTGGATGACGAACCCTGGGCAGTGGAGGCGGTAGGGTCCATGCTGGAACATCTGGGATATGAGGTGACGGGTTATGAGGGAAGTGCCGGGGCGTTGGAGGCTTTCCGCGAAAACCCAGGGGGTTTTGACTTGGTAATCACGGATATGACCATGCCTCAGATGACCGGCAAAGACCTGGCCCGCGAGCTTCTGGGAATCCGGCCCTCCACCCCGATAATCCTTTGCACCGGATTCAGCGAAAAAATCGACGAACCAACTGCAGCCCGGATGGGCATACGGGCCTATGTGATGAAACCGATAGTCATGAAGGATATCGCCCGCACCATCAGGGAGGTTTTGCAGTAGGCAGCGGGCGGAAGCACATGTCGAATGTGCAGGAATATGGAGCGTTCGCCGGGATTTCAAGTATTCTTGGCTTGTTTTCAGATATTCACGATAAGACCATCCCAGGCTACGGTCACCTTGAGATCCTGTTTTTCACCGAGCAGACCGGCCAGTTTTCGGGTATCATCGAGCAGGCTGTCCAGTTCCGCATCGCTGCGGGCCGGATCCTGGTGGAAAAGCACGAGGTGCTTTACCCCGGCTCTAAGGGCTATCTCCACTGCCACCACATTGTTGGAATGCCCCCAGTCCTCTTTTACCGTGCAGGCTTCCGCATAAGTGTATTGAGCGTCAAAAATCAAAAGATCCGCCTGGTGAAAAAAAGCGGCAAAGGGGGAAAAACCCTGCTCTATTTCCTTCTTATGCTCGGCATCGGTTGCATAAACCACGGTTTTTCCAGCCCGTTCGAAACGATACCCGAAGGACATGCCCGGATGATTCTGTTGCTTGGGCGTAACTCTGAAGCCTGCGATTTCCGTGGTTCGCTCCGGGCTCAGAGTTTCAAAATGTGTTTCGGATCCTAACCGGTCGAATTCAAGCGGAAAATACGGAGCACTTTGCTGAAGACGGAATGCTTTTTCGATATCCGGATGGCAGCCGTACAAAGTTACCTTGTTGCCCGGGATCAAGGCGGGGATAAAGAAAGGGAAACCCTGAATGTGATCCCAGTGCAGGTGGGAAAGGAAAATGTGGAATTCTTTCGGCCTTTTTTCCGGCTTTAGGCGCATAATATGTTCGCCGAAGCTCCTGATGCCGGTTCCGGCGTCGCAGAGGATGAATGCGTCTTCATCACCTATTTCCACGCACGATGTGTTTGTTCCGTATGTTCCCCGTTCACAGAAAGGAATTTCACGGTCAAGATAATCATCGATATCGTCGCCGGGTTCGAGCCCCTTGTTGACTGCCTTTTCAAGAACCGAATGAATCTTGGCCCGAATCTCCAGGCTGTTCAACCATACAGGAATGGACCCGCGGGTCCCCCAAAATTTGACTTCCATAAGTGCCTTGTCTCCATGCAACTACAGCCTGCCAACCCGTCAAAAGCCTTTCTTCATGATTCGAATAAAGGCAGGGGTGTGTCGAATTTCACTCAAAGACACTGTAGTATAAAGAAGCGGTATATTTATGTCAAAACCTAAATTTCAATTGTCATATCAATTTTTTTTTGCCGGTGGAGCCACGGCCATGGCTCAGGCTGCGGCTTCACATCGCCATCGCGTTGTGGTAAATTCACGGCACCTAATAAATTTATAAGCTTGGTGCTTTAATTTGTGGAGTTATG
>CAYXDR010000275.1:0-4845 GCA_964463515.1 uncultured Desulfobacteraceae bacterium
AGCGTGGTATGCGGAAAGGGGATCTCGATGCCGGCTTCGTCGAAGCGCATCTTGACCAACCGATTATAGGCGCGACCCACGGCCCACTGATCTCCTGGTGTCGTTTTGATCACCACACGAATATTGACGGAGCTGTCGGCCAGCGCAACGACGCCGGCGACGGTCAATGGGGCCAGCAGTTTCCTGAGAATCCAGATCCTGTTCAAAACCGCCTGCTCTATGAGAAGTTCTTCCTTCCTGGTGCCGGACCTGTTGATGTCTATCGAAGGGAACACCCTCCTGTCGCTCAATTTCCTGTCCAAGTGGATTTCCATGTTTCCAGTTCCCTTGAATTCTTCGAAGATGACCTCGTCCATCCTGCTGCCGGTGTCTATCAATGCAGTGGCTATTATGGTAAGACTACCTCCTTCCTCCACATTGCGCGCCGCGCCGAAAAACCTCTTTGGCTTGTGAAGGGCATTGGAATCAAGACCTCCGGAAAGGATTTTCCCGCTCGGGGGAACTACCGCATTATAGGCTCTGGCCAAGCGTGTGATGCTGTCCAGCAGAATCAACACGTCCAGTTTGTGCTCCACAAGTCTTTTTGCTTTCTCTATGACCATTTCCGCAACTTGAACATGGCGCTGGGGCGGTTCGTCGAAGGTAGAACTGATAACTTCAGCCTCCACCGACCGTGCCATATCCGTAACTTCTTCCGGTCGCTCATCTATTAACAAAACGATTTTATGAATATCCGGATCATTTGCTGTTACGCTGTTGGCAATGTTTTGAAGGAGCATTGTTTTCCCTGTACGCGGGGGTGCAACGATCAGCCCCCGCTGCCCTTTGCCGATAGGCGTCATCAGGTCCATTATCCGGGAAGAAAGATTTTCCGGGCTTTTCTCCAGCTTGATGCGGTCGTTTGGATAAAGGGGGATAAGATTGTCAAAAAGGATTTTTTCCCTTGCAATTTCAGGGTCTTCATGGTTGACCTTTTCGACCTTCAAAAGAGCGAAGTATCGTTCGGAATCCTTTGGAGGCCGAATTTGACCGGCTATGGTATCGCCTTTTCTCAAATTAAAACGGCGGATCTGGGAAGGGGAAACATAAATGTCGTCGGGGCCCGGCAGATAATTGGCATCCGGGGCACGTAAAAACCCAAAACCGTCCGGAAGGATTTCAAGGACACCCTCTCCGCTTATAAATCCGTTGCGTTCTGAATGCGCCTGAAGGAGAGAAAAAATCAGCTCCTGCTTGGGCATACCGGAGGCCCCGTCGATATTGAAATCCTTTGCCATGGTCGTAAGATCGCTAATTTTAAGCTTTTTTAACTCAATAAGGTTCATCGTACAGCTCCGTTAATATAATAATGTTGTATGGTTATTTCCTGGCAGTGCTCAATGACTCGAAATCCTGCATTAGGAACGATGCCGGGAATGGGATGCGGAAAATTTTCTGTCACGCGTCGCGTGCGCCGGTGAGAACGACTCCATGCGAATCGAAGACCGCAAAACAGGTAATGATGCTGAATATTATATTGCTAAAAACTACCCGGTCTCTGCCGAATCATCCGGGAGGCAGGTAATACCAATCTATGGCGGTAACTATAATTTCTTTTCCCGTCATGTCAAGCCCTTAATGCCGCCCGAAATACACTGAATCCAGTGTCTTCAACACCGAATCGAAATCCTCCGGCAAAGGGGATGTAAAAGCCATCCGCCTTCCCTGGGCAGGATGGGTGAAAACCAGGTGCAGCGCATGAAGCAGATGTCTCGAAAGGCCGGGAAGAATCCCGGCGCCACGAAGTGGATGCGAGTTCCACCGCGGCATTCCCCTGCCATAAACCGAATCCCCTACAACAGGGAACCCCATGTGCGCCATGTGCACTCTTATCTGGTGTGTTCTCCCGGTCTTCAGCTGCAGTTCGATCTGCGAAAAATCCTCCCCGTAATTTTTTTTCTTCTCCCACACGGTCACGGCCCTTCTTCCCTCTGAAGGCGGCCGCACGGACATTTGTTTACGTTTAACCGGGTGTCTCCCTATCGAGGAGTCTATGCTTCCCTGCTTTTCGGCTGGGACACCGTGCACCAAGGCCAGGTAGGTTTTTTCCACTGTACCGGAAGCAAATTGCTTCGAAAGATTTTCATGCACAATATCATTTTTGGCAACCACGAGCACCCCGGAGGTTTCCTTGTCCAGCCTGTGCACGATGCCGGGCCTTAGAACGCCTCCAATGCCGGAAAGATCCTCACAATGATAAAGAAGTCCGTGCACCAAGGTGCCGCTTTCATTGCCAGGAGCCGGATGAACCACTATACCTGCAGGTTTATCAACCACGATAAGAAATGGGTCTTCATAAAGAATTCCGAAATCGACTGCTTCGGCCTCGACCGAAGAAACAGGTGCAGGCGGATCAATACATATCTTATCACCCCGGTGCAGCAAGCGGCTCGGCTTGGCCTCTCTGTCGTTAACCCTGACATGACCTTCCTTTATCAGGCCCTGCAGCCTTGAACGAGAGAACCCCAGCCTTTCATCGGCAAGAAAAACGTCGAGGCGCACGCCTTCCCGGCCTTGTCCGTTGAAAATCAGTTCTTTTTTATCATGAGTCACTTGCGGAGGCGGCAATCAGGTAAATATCTTTTCAAGATCTTTTTCCACCTGGTCTTCCGCCACTTGCCTGGCAAGGGATATTTCTTTAACGAGGAGGTTTTTCGCGGTATCAAGCATTTTCCTCTCGCCGAAGGACAATTCCTTGCTGACTTTCAGCATTAGAAGATCCCGGTAGACTTCTGCTACTTCGAAAACAGATCCGGTTTTGATTTTTTCCATATAATCACGGTAACGGCGGTTCCACGTCTGGTTGTCGACGACTGTATTTCGTTCCCTGAGGATGGAATAAAGTTTGGGGACATCATCCTGGTCGATGATTTCCCTTAAACCCACCGCATCTACATTTCCGGTGGGAATCATGATGATCATGTCATTGTCGAGAATCCTCATGACATAAAAATCCTGCGTGCACCCGGATATCTCCTGGCTCTCGATCTTCTCGATCACCCCGACTCCGTGTGCAGGATACACGGCCAAATCGTGCACCTTGAACATCTAAAGACCCCCACTGTCACAAAAACAAAAAGCCGACGCGCCCGGCACAAACAACCCGGGCGGCGCATCCCGCACTGAAAAGTCGTCAAAAAGGAAGTGCATCGGGCCAATGGATCCTGACTGCGGCCGAAAACCAGCCACAGTCAGGTGCAACACATAATAATATTATACTACTATAAAAGAAGTCCTGCAACAGGAAGAACCGGAGCGATGACGAGAGAAACAACCGACATGAGCTTTATGAGAATATTCATCGCGGGCCCTGATGTATCCTTGAACGGATCGCCCACTGTGTCTCCCACCACCGCAGCCTTGTGGTTATCTGATCCTTTTCCACCGAAATTGCCTTCTTCGATGTGTTTCTTAGCATTGTCCCAGGCGCCCCCGCTGTTGGCCATGAAAAGGGCCAGAAAGGCGCCCATCACGAGCGCCCCCAGAAGTAAACCACCCAGGGTTTCAGCTCCGAGCAGTACACCCACGACAACCGGAGTCAATACCGCAACGAGCCCCGGCATAACCATTTCCTTAAGGGCCGAATCCGTAGCAATGGAAACGCATGTCTTGGGGTCCGGCTTAACCCCTTCCTTGCCTTCCAGCAGTCCCGGGATTTCCTTAAACTGGCGCCTTATTTCCTCTACAATGCTGAAAGCGGCTTTACCCACCGAGGTCATCGTCATGGCGGCGCACACCATGGGAACCATGCCCCCGATCAACACACCGATAACCACCATCGGATTCTTGATATCGATAGCCCCTAAGCCGGCAGCCTGAGTGAATGCAACGAACAGTGCCAGGGCCGTCAAAGCGGCAGACCCTATGGCAAAACCTTTGCCGATAGCTGCGGTGGTATTTCCCAATGCGTCCAGGCTGTCGGTGATCTTTCGCGTTTCAGGCCCTAATCCCGACATTTCGGAAATCCCCCCGGCATTGTCGGCAATCGGCCCGTAGGCGTCCACCGTCATTGTAGCGCCCACAGTTGCAAGCATTCCAACGGCGCTCAGCCCGATGCCGTAGATTCCCGCTGTTTTATAACCTATGAAGGTCGCGATGCAGATGCCGAGCATGGGAAGCCATGTGGATTGCATACCCACGGCCAAACCAGAAATGATAACCGTCGCACTTCCGGTTTTCGCTTGGCTAGCAATGTAGCGTATCGGAGGGCCGGAAGTGTAATATTCCGCCAGCAACCCTATCGCCATACCGCACAAAAGGCCTGAAAAAACAGCCCAGAAGGCTCCCATCGGCATCTGGATGCCCTTGGTGACGATTATTGTCAGAACCACGAACACGGCCCCTGCGACAAAAGTGGTGTACCTGAGGGCGCCTGCAGGGCTTCCCGATTGAAATATCCTGATTGAAAAAACACCCACAAAGGAGCTGAGAAGACCGGCGATCACCACGAGTACAGGAAAAGCCATAAATTTTAGTTTTATCGCAGTCTCGCTCATTTCCGGAAAATTGGCCAATATTTCAGGAGTGAGACTCATCGTGGCTCCTATGGCGATCGTCGCGATCACCGAACCCACGAAGGATTCAAAAATATCCGCGCCCATTCCGGCGATATCCCCGACATTATCTCCTACATTGTCTGCGATGACACCAGGGTTGCGTGGATCGTCCTCAGGAATGCCGGCTTCCACCTTTCCCACCAGGTCAGCTCCCACATCGGCTGCTTTCGTAAAGATACCGCCGCCGACACGGGCGAATAGCGCGATGGAACTGGCCCCCATGGCAAATCCGTTGATGTACTTGGCGGTT
>CAYXDR010000276.1:0-4829 GCA_964463515.1 uncultured Desulfobacteraceae bacterium
CGCAAGGCTATGTTACATCATGCCGCCCATGCCGCCCATGCCGCCCATGCCGCCGCCGCCGGGCATCGGGACATCTTCCTTTTCTTTCGGTTTTTCGGCGATCATTGCTTCCGTGGTAAGCAGCAGCGAAGATACCGAAGCCGCGTTCTGCAATGCAAACCTGGTGACCTTGGTGGGATCGATGATCCCGGCCGCCATCATGTCGCAGTATTCGTTGGTTTGCGCGTTGTATCCGAATGGGCCTTCGTTGTTTTTGACTTTTTCGACAATCACGGAGCCTTCGGCACCTGCATTGTTGGCAATCTGGCGAAGGGGCTCTTCAAGCGCCCTCATGACGATATTTACGCCCGACTGTGCCTCGCCGTCGAGTTTGAGATCGGAAACCGCCTTGATGCATCTTACAAGCGCAACACCACCGCCCGGAACCACTCCTTCTTCAACTGCGGCTCTTGTGGCGTTGAGCGCGTCCTCGACGCGGGCTTTCTTTTCCTTCATTTCGCTTTCGGTTGCTGCTCCCACCTTGATCACCGCGACACCGCCTATCAGCTTGGCAAGCCGTTCCTGCAGTTTTTCACGGTCATAATCGGATGTGGTCTCTTCGATCTGCGCGCGGATCTGTTTCACCCTGCCTTCGAGATCCGGGCGGCTTCCGCCGCCGTCGACTATAGTGGTGTTGTCCTTGTCAATATTTACGGTCTTGGCTGTGCCGAGATCGTTCAACGTGATATTTTCCAGTTTGAAACCAAGGTCCTCGCTAATCACCTTGCCGCCGGTGAGAATCGCGATGTCTTCGAGCATGGCCTTTCGCCTGTCTCCGAATCCCGGGGCTTTTACGGCTGCCACATGAAGCGTCCCGCGCAGCTTGTTCACAACCAGGGTGGCCAATGCTTCGCCTTCCACGTCCTCTGCTATGATAAGGAGCGGTTTGCCCATTTTGGCGATCTGTTCGAGGATCGGAATGAGATCCTTCATCGCGCTGATTTTCTTTTCATGGAGCAGGATATAGGGTTCGCTGAGAGAGACTTCCATTTTTTCAGCGTTGGTCACGAAATAAGGGGAGAGGTAGCCTCGGTCGAACTGCATGCCTTCGACTACTTCGAGGGTGGTTTCCATGCCTTTGGCTTCTTCCACCGTGATGACGCCTTCCTTGCCGACCTTGTTCATGGACTCGGCGATGATATTGCCGATGGTTTCATCGCTGTTGGCCGAAATGGTACCGACCTGGGCGATTTCATCCTGGTCCTTGGTGGGGTTGGAAATCTTTTTGAGTTCTTCCACGGTCACCTCGACAGCCTTGTCGATGCCGCGTTTGATCGCCATCGGATTGATGCCGGCTGCGACGAGTTTGGAGCCTTCCCGGTAAATGGCCTGGGCGAGAAGAGTGGCGGTCGTAGTTCCGTCACCGGCTACATCGGAGGTCTTCGATGCAACTTCCTTGACCATCTGAGCGCCCATGTTCTCGAATTTGTCTTCCAGCTCTATCTCTTTTGCAACTGTCACACCATCCTTTGTGATGTTGGGCGAACCCCAGGACCGTTCGAGGATTACGTTCCTGCCCTTGGGGCCGAGAGTTACCTTGACGGCGTCGGCAAGGGTGTCGACACCTTTAAGCATCTGCTCCCTGGCCTTCACACTGTATTTGATATCCTTTGCTGCCATACTCTATAACCTCCTTCAATTAATCTATTCAGCACTATTCGACGATGGCAATAATGTCGTCTTCGCGCATGATAAGGTATTCCGAACCTTCGATTTTTATCTCGGTGCCGGCATATTTCCCGAAAAGAACCTTGTCTCCGACTTTCACCTGAAGCGGGGTAACCTTGCCGTCTTCCATGATTTTACCTTCCCCTACGGCTTCAATCAGGCCTTCAACCGGTTTTTCCTTGGCGGTGTCCGGTATGATGATTCCACCTTTGGTTTTGTCGTCTCCTTCCATCCTTTTGACAATCACTCGGTCATGTAAAGGTTTAACTTTCATCTTCGTTTTCTCCTCCGATTTAGTGATATTAAGGGTTTTTAACCCATGCATACGAAAACCGACATCCTATAAAAAAACAGTCCGGCCATCCGATCTGCATGCGTCCGGTTTCAGTGTTGAACCAGCTGTATCTGAAGTCCGGACTCCCGGGAACATCCTGAATACGCCGAGCTGAAACGTATACCAGAGTGTTGAAATCGCGTTTCCAATGAAGTTAAGTCGAGAGGAGGAGATGTCAAGGGAGGGTGGAATAATTTGTACCCCCGGCCTTTATCCATGAACTGCAGGAACCTCGCACAGCCGCTTGATAGCCCATCAGGCAAAGGCGGACAGGATCTGTTGAGGAATGTTTGTCGTTGCATGTACCGCGAAAAATATCGTATCGTCTTCGAATATTTCGACTTCCGGAGAAAAATCCATGAAACAAAGCCCTTCGAGCATACTCGACACCATCGGCAATACTCCTCTGATTCCCATTAAGAGGCTTAATCCTTATAAAAATATAGAAATTTTTGTAAAACTGGAATATTTCAACCCTGGGGGATCAATAAAGGACCGGGCGGCACTTTCTATGATAGAGGAGGCGGAAAGATCAGGAGCCCTTACGCCCGACAAGATCATTCTGGAAGCTACAAGCGGTAACACCGGCATAGGTCTGTCGATGGTGGCGGCGGTTAAAGGATACAAAATTCGTCTGGCCATGTCGGAATCGGCAAGCGAAGAGCGGATCAAGATACTTTCGGCCCTGGGGGCCGAGATACACCTTACTCCGGCGCACATGGGCACCGACGGAGCCATCGAGTATGTGTATGAAACAGCAAGATTGCACCCCGAGCGCTTCTGGCTGGCGGATCAATACAACAATGATGCCAACTGGAGGGCCCATTACAAGAGCACCGGACCGGAAATTGATTCACAAACAGGCGGCCTGCTGGATGCCGTTGTCGCCACGGTGGGAACGACCGGCACCATCATGGGCCTTCGGCGGTACTTCGAAGAGAAGTCGCCGGAGGTGAGGGTTGTAGCCGTGGAGCCTTTTTTGGGGCACAAGATCCAAGGGCTCAAGAATATGAAGGAGTCGTACCGGCCGGGCATTTTCCAGAAGGAAAGGCTTGATGAGGTAATCCAGGTTGATGACGATGAGGCTTTTGAAATGGCCCGGGCACTGGCACGCGAAGAGGGTGTTTTTGCAGGTATGAGTTCCGGGGCTGCGATGGCGGCCGCCTTGAAAGTCGCCGCTGAAATGGATTCAGGCCGAATCGTGGTGGTGCTGCCGGACGGAGGGGAGCGTTATCTCAGCACCGGTCTTTTCACGGCCAGGGAGAAATCCGGGATAAGGCTTTTTAACACACTCAGCCGGGCCAAAGACGAATTCTTCCCTGTTTCGAGCGGAAAGGTTTCAATTTATACCTGTGGTCCTGATTTTTCCCGCCCGTTGGATCTTTCCCTGTGCAGAAGGCTTGTTTTAACGGATATTCTCAAGCGTTATCTCAAGCAGAAAAAATTCGAAATCAATCACATAATGAATGTCAACGATCTCGACGACCGGACGATGGAAAAGGCATGCAGAGAGGGAAAAGCCATCCCGGAGTTCACCGGGCGCCTGATGGAAGAATTTAGAAAAAGTCTTTCCGAGATGGGCGTCTCTCTGCCCGACCGCATGCCCAGGGCAAGCGAACATGTAGAAGACATGATAGAAATCACCGATAAACTCGTGGAAAAGGGATACGGCTACGCCAAATTCAGATCCATCTATTTTGACATTTCCAGGCTTAGAAAATACGGTAGCCTTTCACGGATTGACCTCGAAAAGATCCGGGTGGGAAAAACCGTGGACCTGGACCTCTATGAGAAAGACAATCCCAGGGATTTCACCCTGCTCAAGCGTTCTACTCTGGATGAACTCAAAAAGGGCGTATTCTACCAGACAAAATGGGGGAAGGTCAGACCCGGCTGGCACCTGCAATGTGCCGCTATGGCTCTGAAGCACAAAAAGCCGCCCTATGACATACATACAGGCGGGGTCGAACTGGTTTTTCCTCATGATGAAAACACTGCGGCCATCGCCGAGGCCATTGCTGAAAAGCCGCTTGCAAATTACTGGCTCCACAGCGAGCCTGTCCTTATAAACGGGAGGTCGGCGCCTTCCACGGACACCGAAGCCCGTATAAGCCTGGGGGATCTTCTTGCGAGGGGAGTTTCAGGAAGGCAGATCCGCTACTGGCTGCTAAGCCGGCATTACCGGAAACCGATTATCTTCGAAGAAAGTAAATTCGAAGCCGTCAATAACACTCTCGCCGGGTTGGATGACTTCTCAGCCAGGGTCCATGCCGCTCGAGCCGCGGAGGATAACGGCGAAATAGACCAGGCCGCATACGACTTGAGGCAGCAGTTTCACAAAGCCATGGACGACGATTTGAATGTCGCGGCGGGCCTTGCCGCGCTTTTTTCTTTCATAAACCGCGCCGAAAGGCTCATGGCGCCTTTGGGTCTTTCCGTGAAGGGAAAGAGAACCGTCTTAAATGCACTCGAATCCGTGAATGAAATCCTCGGCATATTGGACCTTGAGCCCCCTGCTGTGGATGGGGAAATCCAGGCGCTGGTTGATCAAAGGGAAGCGGCGCGGAAAGACAAAAACTGGAGGGAGGCCGACCGCATGCGCGATGAATTGAAAAGGCATGGAATAGAGATCCTTGACACTCCCTCAGGGCCTGTCTGGAAGAAATCAAGAGACAGCGACGGAAAGGGGGCGAAAAAACTTAAGCCCTGATCCGTAATGCGCGCCGCTTTCTTCGTATCATTGTTGATGGCCTCGTAAAAAGTCAAAATAACGATGTCCCTCGGGGTC
>CAYXDR010000277.1:0-4829 GCA_964463515.1 uncultured Desulfobacteraceae bacterium
CGCAGAATCAGAACAGGCCAACAACAATCTTTTCTTCTTTTCTTGGCGTCCTTGGTGTCTTGGCGGTTCATTATTTATTTTGTGCCCATCCGGAAATACCGGATGGAAACTGGCTCATAAAACCACCCCCGGCCTATATCATTTTTATTTTTCCTCCCGTATAATTATTACAAAGCCTCACACCTGAACCTTGAAAGGGAAGAACCATGAATATATGCATGTTTACAAACACATACCTTCCACATGTCGGAGGTGTAGCCCGCTCAGTGCATTCCTTTGCATGCGATCTCAGGAAGCGGGGCCACCGGGTGCTTGTAGCGGCGCCACATTTCCAGGATACTTCCGAAGAAAACGAACAGGACGTATTCCGAGTTCCTGCGGTGCAGAATTTCAATGGAAGCGATTTTTCGGTGCGCATCCCGATTCCGTTTCTTCTGAAAAAGTGTTTGGATGAGTTTCAACCATCCCTGATACACAGCCACCACCCATTTTTGATGGGAGATGCCGCGCTCCGCGCGGCCGCACGCCGGGATGTTCCTCTTGTATTCACCCATCACACCCTTTATGAGCGCTACACGCACTACGTGTCCGCGGATTCTCCCGCCATGCAGCGATTCGTAATCAACCTTTCCACCCATTATGCAAACATGTGCAACAAAGTGATCGCTCCCAGCCTCAGCGTCGCGCGGTTGCTCAAAGAGCGGGGTGTGGTTTCGCCGATCGTCGAAATTCCCACCGGGGTGGATCTGGAATTTTTTCGAAACGGCAGGAGAGAAAAATTCCGCGGTGCCCATGGAATAACTTCATCCACACCTGTCTTGGGCCATGTGGGACGCCTGGCGCCGGAAAAAAACCTCGCCTATCTGGCGGAAGCGGCGATTCAGATGTTAAAACGGCACCCGGATATGGTGTTCGTAGTAGTTGGTGATGGACCATCAGGGCAAGAAATCCTGGAATCAGCTCGTGCGGCTGAGCTGGAGTCCCGGGTTGTTATGACTGGCTCACTCACGGGGACGGATCTTGCTGACGCTTATCGTGCAATGGACTTGTTCTTATTCGCATCCACCAGCGAAACCCAGGGGATGGTGCTGGTGGAAGCCATGGCGGCAGGTATGCCCGTGGTGGCAATCGATGCTCCGGGTGCCAGGGAGGTCGTCGAAGACCGTCTAAACGGCAGGCTCCTTCCCGAAGACACGACACCCGCGCAGTTCGCCCAGGCCGCCGAAGAGATCCTGGCGGATCCTGAACTGCTTGAAAATTATTCAGACGGGGCAGCCCGGTCTGCCGTGCGCTTCTCACGCGAAGCCTCCGCCGAAAAGCTGGAAAAGCTTTACAGCGAAGCCCTTGCTCACGAAAAACCGTCACTCAAACAAACCGGAGAGGAAAACTTTCCGAACTGGGATCGACTGTTGGATTCGTTAAAACTGGAATGGGAGCTTCTGCGAAAAAAAGCAGCCGCAGCAGCCTGGGCCGTGAAGGGAGACCCGCCTCACTGACAACGATCCGGAAGCAGCCGATGGCATCGGTGAAAAACACCACTGCATTAAAAAACAGCCGACCCCGACCCCGATTGAAATACGCGACTGCCGGCAACATCAACAATAGCAATGGGAGCTGGAGCGTTTGCTGGAATTTCGAGTATCCCCGTCTAGCATTTCTTTTCGCTTTCTTCAGCTTCGACATTAAAGCTCAGACCGCAGTACGGGCATACAATTTCCTTCAGCCGCTCCATTTCTATTATCGGCACATCTATGGAGCCCCGGCAGTTGGAGCAGCTCACGGTCATTTTCCGATCCTTGATTCCGAAAGACCCCCTCAACACCATTTCCAGCCTCCTTCACGTTCACGATTATTCACCCCGTTGCACGGGCACTTCAACTTCCATCCGGGATGCAGGATCAAGATCGAATGTTTCACCTGACCCCGGTATTTCAACCGAAATCCGTCTCGGCCGTTTTCTCCAGCAGGACGTGACATTCACGAAGGCACGGTCCTTTTCACCGACTATCTCAACCGTAACCGGGCCGAAGGATGTGTGAATCGGCCCCGCACTAAGTTTTCGCCCTCTCTCCATCCATTTGGCTGGAATGCCCTTGGCCACAACCAGGCTATCGCCTTCCTCCAGGACGAACATATTGCAGATCATCATCACCCATTCAGCCGAAGCCCAGACATGCTGACCATCCCCCATGCACCCCGCCCCTGTCCGGGGATGTATCGCCTCCGGCCACTGGCCGGTTGGCGAGGCAAGCTCAGCGGTCTTTTGAACGATGGGGAACCACTCCCTGCGGCCCGCCCTGAGAAGAACCTGGGCACAATGAAGAGAGAGATACGGATTGAGGCCGGAGTGGATCATGTCCTGGAAAAACATTCCATTCACGAAACAATGCTCCATGAGATATTCCACGGTCCGCAGCAACCTGGGGTCTCCGGGAGGTGTAAGCTGAAGGGGATAGTCCGCCGCAAGCGAACCTATCGCGCCGGCATCCATCCGCCTGTGGGGGGAGGCAGGGATTGCATCCGTTTTACGAATGTGCAACGAGCGCTCCAGGCTCTTTTCCACACAATCGAAAAGCCCGTCGGCCTCCCGCCTGAATTCCGCGGCTGCGGCCCACTCCCCGCAACCCTCGATCACGGCGCCCGCCGCACGCAGGCCGGCTACCGCCCAAAAGTCGTCCCAGTAGTAGAAGTCGTTGTTCCCGAGATGCTCCGCACTGAAACCAGCAGGCAAAAGACCCTGGTGGAGGTCGCCGGAATCGGCAGGGAGCCTTTTGCGCTGCAGCCACTTGGCCCCCTTGGTCAAGCTCTTCACCCATCTTTGAGGAATGTCTGTGCCCGTCAAATCCTTGAAGCGACGCAGAATCCATAGTACCTGGCCATTGGAATCCCACTCCCCGTGCTGGGAAAGAAAATACCCCGCCGCGTTCTGCCGTGCACTGAAGCGGTCGATTATGCGCTCTGCCCGGTCGTGGAAACCTGCGCTCAGCATGGCGTTCAAGATCATGACGGCATCCCGGAACCAGAAGCGCTTGTAGTAGAATGGGCCCGGATAGACGTCCAGCGGAGAATGAAGCACCATGCTCCGAAGGGAGGTATCAAATAGATAGACGAAACGCTCGTCGGGCACATCGAGCCGGCAGGCGCCGGCAATGGCCTCGCTCCAGTTTTCGGTGAAAGGTAGAAAAGAAGCCGATGAATCGTATTCCGGGTCCCTGCTGACATCCACGGTCAAATCCAGACGGCGGGGCCCCTTTCCCATGTCGAACGAAGCGGCCGCAGTAAGCATTCCCACATCGCACTCACCTTCGGTATCGGTGCCCCCATCATCGGAGTCCAGGGAAGAAAACACATCTCCGCCTCTGAAAGTGGAAATTCTCGATCCATCAGGCGTTTCACCGAATTCAACCACCCCGTTATCGTCAATGATCCACCGGTCTGTTTCCAACCGCAATTTGTTCACGAAGCTCAAACCTTCAGGGTTGAAGGGTCGAAGAGCGACAACCAGGCGGCAGGAGGCAGAACTTTGCGCCTCGTGGCGGATACGAAGAACCGGCTTTCCCTCCATGAGCTCCAGCTCAACGATGGAAGACAGACGCATCGATCCACGTCTCAAAAATGTTTCAACCGCCAGGCGGCCGTCATCCATTAACAATCGCTGTTCCACATCACCGGTCAGCGGCGGAAGAAGATGCCCGCCGCCTTTGCAGTCGATAAGCCAGCAATCTAGGGACCATCCGTCGAAAAACGGGGTCACCAGGCCCCTGGGGTCCACAAGAGGGTATGCAGCACATCCGGGCAGGCCCACCGCGGTCCAGTTTCTATTGGTCATGTTCACATGGGTAAGGGAAAAAGAACGGGGAATAAAAGCAGAATCGAGGGGATTAAACTGCCTGCACACCCAGTAGGGCCATAACCAATCCAGGTTACTTTGAATGGCCCGCGCATTCAGAAGGCCTCTAGCATGAAAAAGCGCGCTGGCCCTCACCAATTCGGTGGGTGCCGCAACCTCCGAAGGCTGGGAAAACTTGTTGAAGCGAGCCAAAAGACGGACCGGGTCTAGCATGCCGTGTGATGTAGCAAGACGTCTTATCACGTATTTCCATGGAAACCACTTCCAGAGCATTAGGATTCTTTCCTGCTACCGATCCCTTGTTCCCCTTCTCCAGGTTCCCATTCCCCGCACCAATCAGCCTGAGCGGTCCTCGGCCACACAGCGTCCAAAGAATTCGTTCCCTCCAGCGGATTGATAATACCCGCTGCGGGGGCCTTCCGCCTGCATAACCCGTAGGCTGGAAGATTTTCATCAACATCCCAGTAGCGGCAGGATTTACATGTCCGTTCCACAACTATCCTCCTCTGTCACGAATTTAGGGTTTTGAAAAGTCTTACCGTTGTCAGTTCTTGAATAAGCATTGTGAAAAATAATACCTCAGATCAACCACCTGAGACCCAACCGAATTTTGTGCCAAAAGATATCACAGCAACGAGGGAACTTGAATAGGGGGAATCGTGTATTCCGCCTGGATAAAACCCTCACCTCAACAAGATCCTGCAAGGAGAGTATCCTACCCATATAGCGCCTCGGAGGTGGCTCGCCGTTTGGCGATTAGCAGGGTAAATGCCAACCGTTGTGCCGATCGCGGTAAGAATGTTATTGACAATTACCAAGATTTGAGGGATATTATCGAATAAAGTAACAAAGGTACCAACGTCCCCCATTATTAACAGGATCAACCGGATAAGAAACAAAAATAAAAATCCAATAAATCCTGTAAATCCTGTCTAAAATTTCCCTTGACACCACCCCCAACCTCCCATATAACGTTCAT
>CAYXDR010000278.1:0-4791 GCA_964463515.1 uncultured Desulfobacteraceae bacterium
GAAAAGGCTGTCGATCAACGTCCGATACCGATCCCGATAGCGATCCCGACCCCGAGGGACATCGTTATTTTGACTTTTTACGAGGGCATCACACTTGAGGGTCTGGTAGGATTTTGCTGGCGCTTCTCTCTTGTGAATCCTGTCTGGACAGGTGCAAGGAATAGCGTTGATGGCGGGATTTGAAGCAGAGAATGGATTTATTTCAAAATGTTCCCATGCCTCTTGGCAAAAGTTTGGCAAAAAGCCAAAAAAGTCCATAGACGCATCACTGATTTTTCAGGAACTCTTGAATGGTCATGCCGATATCTCGTGCGATTTGACGAAGGAGGATAGGCGATATGTCGCGACCCTGGTGAGAGGGTACGGTTGTCCCTCTGCCGTCAGCATGCCTGAACTGCTTGTGAGCGCCCTTTTGCCTCACCTCGTAAAAACCGAGCCGCTCAAGGACAGCAATCACTTCCGATGGTTTCAGTACCGGAATATTCGTCATGGCTATGCGATCATAACGTTTTGCGTGCCGACAAATTGTGCTTCAAGCTTGGGCTCACCATCCTCAAGAAGCATCTCCAGGACTTCTTTGAGATTATCTGCCAGTTCATCCATGGTTTCGGCCTGCGAGTGTGCACCGGAAAAGCCAGGTACGTATCCAACGTACAGACCGGTGTCGAGGCACTTTTCGACTACGGCGGTGTAGATTCTCATGCGGTTCTCCTTGTGATTTCCTCCAAGACACACCCATGATAAAACTTAGCTGTGCGACTTGCAGGTAAATCAACACTCACCCATAAACCCATTGTGAGCCGTTTGTGCCAGCCTCGTAGATCAAGAAAAGATTCAACAATAAATTTAATTATACCACACGATAGGATGAAAATAAACAGCATTTGCAATAACTTGAAAACTTCTCCGGAAAACCCATGCTCTCCGTTTATCAAAATTTCTACGCTACGTTCCGCATACTTGGATGTCACCGTATTTCAACGCACGACCCGAGCTCCCGTTTCGGATTCGTAGGCCACGAAAGCCCCATTTTCGGCTGATTTTTCGATCCCTCCCACGTATTCTCGACTACTTAAGGGGCGACACGATGGATCGGCAACAAAGCCGTAATTCCACTGAGTCTTCCCTGCAAGAGCAACGATCATCTGTGGTTCACCTTTTTCCATGAGGCTGGCCACATCATCAAGCATGGCCGCAAGGAAATTTTTATCGAGGGCAATGGGCTGGATGACGAAAAAGAGGAAAAAGCCAACACCTTTTCCCTCGACCGACTGATTCCACCAGCGGCATTGCGCAAGTTCCTTCAATCATGGTGGACTTGCCCCGGCCATTCTTCCTCCAGGCCATAAACTAAGTATCATTCAATTGCGAAAACGGCTCCGCCGCGGCCAACCCGCAATAACCGACGACACCCTGTTTGACTGGGACATGGAAATCCACGATCTTTATTTCAACCTCGACCGGGCACTGCATAGCACCCCCCGGATGTGCAACACGGACGGTCATGTTCTGGAATTTCACAAGCTTTTCTATGAGGTCCCCTCACCTGACGCGGCTTTCCGGGCACTCTGCGACCTTTGTGTGACAAGGACGCCGGAGGAACTGCGTGCCGATGCGGAACTTGACGATGCCGGACGGATGGTACGGGCGGAAATTCCCTGGGATCGCCATGGACACAAGGCGAGTCCAGGAATGTCTAATACACTCCTTGGCCAGATCGTGATCAACGGCGACCGGTTGACCGCGGAGGTCAATTCGGCGGAATGGGCCGAGGCATTGCGTCTTGAGATCGACGCCAGGCTTGGGGATATGGCTCGATTCAAGGTTGACGAGATCCAAGCACTGGGAAAGCTGGGTGGATCAAAAGATTCCGGCGCTGGGCGGGAAATCCCCGAGAAAGGCCATCAAAACCGCTGACGGACGTGAGGCTGTCCAGGCGCTTCTAAGAGATGCCGAAAGGGGAGTAGGCCAGGATCCCTTTACTACGGAATTGAACCGCAAAGGGGTGGAACGGGTAAGAGAGATGCTCGGTTTATGATCATCTTGCGATTTTCAAGAACCTCGCGTTAATCGCCACGATCACTGTGCTGAGCGACATAAGTATGGCCCCCATGGCAGGTGAAAGGACTATGCCGTAAGTGTAGAGGGCCCCTGCCGCAAGGGGTATGGCAAACGCGTTGTAACCGGTGGCCCAAGCCAGGTTCTGAAGCATTTTCCGGTAGGTCGCCCGAGCGAGGCCCAGAATAGCTAACGCGTCCAGGGGATTGCTGCGTACCAGAATGATGTCCGCTGTTTGTACTGCTACATCGGTCCCTGCGCCGACGGCAATGCCGACGTCGGCCTGGGCCAGTGCAGGCGCATCGTTTACCCCGTCGCCGGTCATGGCCACAATGAGTCCTCGAGACTGGACTTCTTTGACCTTTTTGGCCTTGTCTTTGGGCAAAACCTCAGCGAAATATTCGTCCAGACCGATTTCTTCGGAAACCCATTTGGCGACCAGCTTATTGTCACCCGTGAGCATCATACAGCGAATCCCCATTTCCTTGAGCTTGGAGATGGCTTCTTTTGATTCCTCCCTTATGATATCTGCGAGAGCGATCGCGCCCTTGAGTTCTCCGTCAACCATGACAAAGACCACGGTTTTTCCCTGAGAATTGAATTTATCGATCCGCTCATCCTCCATGGTCACGTTGTTTTCTCTAAGAAAACCGGGGCTGACAACCTGAACCTGTTTTGCTTCCACCTTTCCCTCTGCGCCCTTCCCGGGTATTGACTTGAAATCCTCCACATGAGGGGGGTTGTCAACGGAGGCCGCAATTCCTTTGGCTATGGGATGCTCCGAATTTACTTCCACGGAAGCGGCGTATTTGATCAACTCTTTTTCATCCATGTCGGCTGAGAAGGTAACGGTGTCGGTTACACCGAATTCGCCTTTGGTAAGTGTTCCGGTCTTGTCAAAAATGATCGCCTGTATATTTCTGCCCCTCTCAAAGGAAGCACGGTCTCTGATCAAGAGACCGTTTTTTGCTGAAAGCGCTGTCGATACGGCAACCACCAGCGGGACGGCAAGCCCCAGAGCATGGGGACAGGTGATGACCATGACGGTGACCATCCTTTCCAGCGAAAAGGCGAAATCCTTGTTTATAATGCCGAACCACAGAATCAACGTCACGGCCCCTGCGAAAAGCGCGATGATGGTTAACCACAGGGCCGCACGGTTTGCCAGATCCTGGCTTCGGAATTTACTTTGCTGAGCCTCCTCCACCAGGCCTATCATTTGGGAAAGGTAGGAATCCCTGCCGGTTTTCTGGACTTCGGCGGTCAGAGAGCCTTCGCCGTTGATGGCCCCCCCGATCAGCTTGGAGCCGGCCGTCTTTTCAACCGGCCTAGATTCACCGGTAAGCATGGCCTCATTGACAGCACTCTCGCCTTCGGTGACCTCTCCATCCACGGGTATCTTCTCTCCCGGCTTGATGAGGACTTTGTCTCCTTGCTTTATCTCTTCGATGGGGACATCCTTTGTGCTTCCGTCGGACATGGCCTTGTGAGCATTGGAGGGCATGAGCCTGGCGAGTTCTTCCAGCGCCCGGGATGCTCCCATAACCGATTTCATCTCGATCCAGTGACCCAAAAGCATGACATCGATCAGGGTCGCCAATTCCCAGAAGAATACCTTGCCGGCCAATCCGAACACCACGACGCTGCTATACACGTAGGCGGTGGTGATGGCTATGGCAATCAGGGTCATCATCCCGGGCTGCTTTTCCCCGAGTTCATCCAGGAGACCTTTCAAAAAAGGCCATCCTCCATAGAAGAATACCACTGAGGACAAGGCCCAGAGAAGGTATGCCTCACCCGGAAAACTCAGATCGGCTTGAATCCCCAGGAATGCCTGAATCATGGGTGACAGGACGAGGATAGGAATGGTAATGGCCAGGGAGATCCAAAAGCGCCTCCTGAAGTCGGCCACCATGTGCGCATGGTGGTTCTTTCCGTTGTGCTCTTTATGACCTTCATGGTCCTTATCTGATTTATGATCGCCCTGTTTCATCCCGTTACGGCCTTTGCAGCTTGGTTTTTTGAAAAATATTCTGACTTTTCAATATTATAAGTTCGCGAATCATAGCAATTAGGTGAATCCTGTATGTTTAAGTATAGAATCGTATTAATTGTTCGATAGCGTTTCCCCAGGGGCATACTGCCTTTCTGGATTTGAAATACGTGTTAGGCCCCATTTCCTATCTGAATCCCTTCAAATAATATTGCAGACCAAGGTTAAGGTCAGAAACGAAATTCATCATTTGAAAAAACGTTTACGAGAGAACATCAAAACAAAGCCATAACAAAGAAAGGAGACTGGCAATGGTAGAAGCCAACAAGGTAGGAGAAATTTTCAAGTGTGAAATCTGTGGAAATGTGGTTGAGGTGAAAGAGGCCGGAGGCGGTGAATTGGTTTGTTGCGGCGAACCCATGAAACCGGTTGAATAAGATACGGAAGAGGAAAACGTAGGCCCGCAGGAGCAGCATCAAAGGCCGGAAATCGAAATCCGGGAGCGGCTCAGCCATATCAAGAACAAGATCCTGGCCATGAGCGGCAAAGGAGATGTTAAAAGAAAGCAGCGTGGCCGTCTATCTATTTGTAGCCTTGGCCAAACGTGACTACAAGGTGGGCCTTATGGAAATGGAGTTGAAGAAGACAGAAAAGGAAAAACGTGTGAATGCGCAGTTCATCCAAACTTGATGGTATCGTAAAAAGTCAAAATAACGATGTCCCTCGGGGTCGGGGTCGCT
>CAYXDR010000279.1:0-4790 GCA_964463515.1 uncultured Desulfobacteraceae bacterium
GTGTAGATCTCGGTGGCAGTCACATATTTTTAACAAGGCAATCCGCTCAGTGAAAAGTCCTCCATGGTCTGCATAGAAACCGGCTGTCCACTCTTTCAGAGTATCGAATGCAGCTTTGTCGATGCTTCGTCCAATATAAGGTTCGATCTGCACAAAATTTTCATCGGTGTTCACCCGGAATGCTTCTGCTTCGCCGAAGCTTTCGATTTCCGGCCCGCCGGCCGCGCTTCGGTGGAACCCGGCAAGAAGACGGGCTACATCCTTTATGTGATTGTCATTCAATTCTCCTTTTGAAAAAAGACTCTTCATAAGGATCTCGTCCGGTAATCTTGTCATTTTCACAGCATAATCCACCGTTTCAGCGCTCTTTTTCCCCATATGATAAGATTTTCCATCATAGGTAACCGGAATTACATCTAAATAAACACCGCTTGAAAGACGCCTGTTCAGCTCTACTTCTTTAAAGCAATAATATCTTCGTTTTTCTACTGTAGAAAAATCCAGAAAACCAAAATTAACCGGTTTTTTAATTTTATAAACAAAATTATCTGCAACAAAAACTATAGAAATATGTGTTTGTACAACCGAAACACTACTCGTGGGATCCGGCATAGAAGCGGGAATACTTAAATCTTCGATAATTTTATTCATTACAACTCCTTACACCTTGACTTTATTTTCGGCTGGTCCGCCACCCAGGCCGGTATATCCAGTGTTCCCATGATAACCGGCTGCTGATGACAGTCCGAACCGCCTGTTACGATAAAATCTTCACGCCGGGCGAATTCCAGGTAGGCATTGATGACCTCCGGCGTATGAGTGGAGTGCCAGCATTCAACCCCGTCAAGATATGGGCGCATTCTTTTCTTTATGATCCCATGCTGTTCTTCCAAGGATTGTGTCAAGGAAACCAGGGACGTGCCCCTCGGGTGATTCGGATGCGCCAGCACGATCACTCCGCCTGCCCCTCTTATCAAGGTTGAGGCTTCTTCCAAGGTTACCGGCAACTTAGGAACATTGCACTTTACCAGGTACCGGTCGAAGGCTTCCTGCCTTGATGCCGTGATGTTTTTAAGTACCAGGTAATCGGCGATATGAGGCCTCCCGAATGTTCCGTCCACAGATTCCTCGATGGCTTTTATATCTCGCTCTCCAAGCAGTGCTTTGCCTTCTGCTTGAAGCTGCCTGTTTATTTTTTCCAGGATAAGCTTGGCCCTCCGGCGCCTGTAAATTCTGAGTTCTTCAAGTTTTCCGGAAAGCGCACGGTCGGTGATGTTCATGCCGTATCCGAGGCAGTCCAGGCTCACAGCCTTGCCGTCTCTATATTCAGGGTCAGAAAATGAGATGTTTATTTCCACGCCGGTTATATAGGTCATCCGGTGTTCGCGGGCCAAATTCAGGGCATCCGCCTGGCATTTGATCGAATCATGATCTGTTATGGAAATAAAAGTCACCCCACGGCGTTCGGCCTCGTCAAAGATTTTGACGAGGGGCATCCTGCCATCGGAACCTTCCTTGGAGTGAATATGCAAATCTATTTTCAATACATCCCTCCTTTCGAAAAATCAGATAAATCAACATTTGTATTCCATTTGTTATAGCAACCCCAGCTTCGAGGTCAAGCAATTTCATTGACTTTCGCGGATTCTTACAGGCATAAAAAGTGAGACTCCACAGAGGGGCATTGCCCGTGAGTCGGAAATTCATTGCTCATTTGGAGGTTTTTTAATGGAAGACAGCATCAAGGAAGCAGCCTGTTACATTGAAGACAGAATCAGTTCAAAAACCGAGATAGGCATGATCACAGGGACCGGCCTGGGATCACTGACTGAGGATATGGACATCGATGAACGTATTGATTATGACGAAATCCCTCATTTTCCTAGCTCCACGATAGAGAGTCACCGGGGAACGCTTGCATCCGGAAGCCTGAAGGGAAAGCATATCTGTGTGCTGGAAGGCAGGTTTCACCTCTATGAAGGTTACAGCCCTGCCCAGCTCGCTTTTTCGGTAAGAGTGATGAAATTGCTCGGTGCGAAATACCTCTTTATATCGAGTGCGGCCGGAGGGCTCGATCCATTGTTTGCACCGGGCGATTTGATGCTGGTCACAGACCACATAAACATGACCGGGTCCAATCCCCTGACCGGTGCCAATCTCGATCTTTTCGGCCCCAGATTTCCGGATATGACCAAGGCCTACGATCCTGAACTTATCAATCTGGCTTCCGACACGGCCCTGGATATCAAGGTTAACCTTCAAAAAGGGGTTTATGCAGGGGTGCCCGGCCCCAGCATGGAAACACCCGCAGAAACCAGGTTTCTCAAGATGATAGGCGCGGATGCTGTGGGGATGAGCACAGTTCACGAGGCAATCGCCGCCGCACACTGCGGCCTGCGTGTTCTGGCCATCGTAGCCATAACAAACGTGAATCTTCCGGATTGCATGAAACCTGCTTCCCTTGAGACGGTTATCGCAAATGCCAAAAGAGCCTCTCCGTCTCTTTCCAAGCTTTGGCGGGAAATAACCGCACGCCTTCCCGACGGTGATTGAACACGGCACCCTTGGTTAGGTTTCACTTGACCCAGGTTCATTGACGTTGTATTTGTCACTCGACCCGGTGCCGTCTGACGGCAGGGTAATTCGACAGGGAGTTCAGATAATGAAAAAAATTGCTGTTTTACCCGGAGATGGAATCGGCCCGGAAATTATGGCCGAGGCCGTCAAGGTGCTCGATGTTGTACAGGATCGGTTTTCTCTTGATTTCACATATACATTCGGTGATGTGGGAGGTATCGCGATAGACAATCATGGCAGGGCGCTGCCGGCAGAGACCCTTAAATTGTGCGATGAAAGTGATGCGGTACTGTTCGGCGCAGTAGGCGGTCCCCGCTGGGATAAGCTGCCGGCGGAGGAAAGGCCTGAACGGGCGGCATTGTTGGCGCTGAGAAAACACTTCGCTCTTTTCTGCAATCTCAGACCTTGCAAGGTCTTCAAGCCCCTTGCAGGTGCAAGTCCGCTTCGTTCCGACATAGTGGGAGACGGGTTTGACATCCTGTGTGTCAGGGAGAACACCGGCGGAATTTATTTCGGCCGGCCAAGCGGCAGGGAAGGAAACGGCCTCGAAGAAAAAGCTTTCGATACAATGGTATACTCCAGGATGGAAATCGAAAGAATTGCCCGGATGGCCTTCGGCCTGGCACGCAGGCGGCGCAGCAAGGTAACATCGGTGGACAAGTCCAATGTTCTCTCGACAATGCTGTTGTGGAAAGAGGTCGTTATGGAGGTCTCTGAACAATACCCGGACGTGGCCCTGGATCATATGTATGTAGACAATGCGACCATGCAGCTCATTAAAAATCCGAGGAGTTTCGATGTGCTGTTGTGCGGAAATATGTTCGGTGATATTTTATCTGATGAATGCGCCATGTTGACAGGTTCGATGGGCCTTCTGGGCTCGGCCAGCATAAACAGTGAAAAGTTCGGTCTTTATGAACCCGCAGGAGGCTCTGCTCCCGATATTGCGGGCAAAGGGATCGCCAACCCGATCGCCCAGATTTTATCGGCTGCAATGCTTCTGAGGTTCAGCCTGGAGGCCGAAGACGCCGCGCTCGCTGTGGAACGGGCGGTAGAGGAGGTTTTGGACTCTGCGATCAGGACTGTTGATATTGCAAGGGATGCTAGAGCCGCTGTAAACACCGCCGCTATGGGAGACGCTATAGCCGCAGCAATATTGCGCCAGTGAGGAACGAGCCTTTGAGCGAAGATTTTCTTGCCTTTTTCGACGCCGTCGAAGAACAGAAAGTTATATCGGAGAAGGATTTCGGCAGGCTTCTGGAACCCGTCGTCGGACAGTTTCTTTCCATAGCCTACTACCTGGACAAAGCAGATAATCCAAGGGGGGTGGAACTCCGTCATACGGGATTTCTTGCCAACGTAATCAAGGAATCCACTGATGTAGAACATTTTCTGGATATTTACAGTGCCAGGAACAACCGGAACTGGATCCTCTTCCGGGAGGCCGTGGCAGCGATCAAAAATTTCAGCAAGACGGCCTTTTTGCTTGAAGAACTAAAACGAACCGTAAGGCTCGACCGGCTTCTGCCTGGGCAGTGCGAAGCTTTTAACGAAAGAGCCGAAAGGGCTGCCGGGCTTTTCGCCGATGCGCTCTGCGGCGGATTTGAAATGGTGCTCCGCGAGCAGCAACGCCTGGGACTGAACCTTCCCCCCAACCCCTTGCCGCCCATTCCCCGAATGAAAGTTCCCGGAGAAATTATACTTCCTCATACGATCGAAGACCCTGACAGCACCGACGTAAGCCAGTCGGTAAAAAAAATCGCCCACAGATTCCAGGAAGCCTTTGAAAAAATTCAATGGTTGCGGCAAATCGTGGAACTGGATCTGGACAGGCTGTCGAATTATATCCCGTCAAAAATCAATGAAGGCACGATAAGAAGGATAGGCGCCAATCTTCACAATCTGTTGTCCTGGTACGACACTTATGTGTCCGGCAATCGATTTGAATCGGAATACCAGGTATTGAAAGTCTTCAGGACGATTTTGTCGGCTCAGGTCAATTTGCTCAAGATCGCCACGATACTGAGCCACTACTACGAACGTCATCTGTTCATAAAGACGCCGGTATCACACGAGCTGGAAGAAATTACACCATCCCGCGAAATTCTTAAAATGACGTTTCACCTCATTCTTTTTTCTTCCCTTAAATTATTTGAAGCCGGCGGCAACATCGCAGGCTCCCTGCTGAACGAACTAGTCGAAATAGTAACATA
>CAYXDR010000280.1:0-587 GCA_964463515.1 uncultured Desulfobacteraceae bacterium
AATAAGTTCCGAAAGCCCGCTTCTTTCAATAGATTGTGGGCTTTTTTACGTCTATTACCGTCCATTGGAATTCATTGACATCTGGGGGTATCTGGGGGGTATAAACGGGGGTATATGAATGTGAGGGTGTAAAAAGTACCCCCAGGCTGATGACCACCTTTAACAGGAGCCAGCCCCCATGCCTACCGATAAGCTCACCGATACCCGGGTTCGACATAGGGTTTTTCCCTTGCCATAAACGAAACTCAAGGCGCTGTCGCGGGCACAGTTCGGTGGGGGCATAGAAAACCGGATCTCTTCTCTCATTAAACCGTTCTGCTGACCGGCACCAGGCCCATGGAAATCAGCCGGTCGAAGACACCCGTAAGGTCAGCCAAGGAGGGGAAGCCGAAGATGGCAACCGCGTGGCGCTTCAATGCCCCCAGCCAGTGCCTGGCACGGTTTGGGACACAACCCGGAGGCCACCTGCCGGTTTTTAAACGCATGGACAGGGAAGTGCGAATCGCCACAGTGGAGCTTTGATGCCCTTTGAAGTAACCTTCAGGGCGCAACCGTATGACGCAACCGCACGACGGGCACCGGTAACG
>CAYXDR010000280.1:597-4773 GCA_964463515.1 uncultured Desulfobacteraceae bacterium
GTAACGGCGGATAGCCAATGCATGGTCGAAGCCGTCGATGATCATCCCCACAAAACCGTGCCCCCAAAGCTTCGGGTGGAGGCACCGGGGACATTTTGAAGGTCGAGGCCAGCAATAATCGGATGGGCTGAGCGCAATCTTGTTGAGATCGAGAGAAAAAAACGCTATCATGTCTCTACTTGTTTGGAGGCCTTAACGGCCTCGGGTTTAGGGGGCGGTGAGTGTGGCCTCACTTGCCACCCCGTTTCTACAAACAAAAATGGCCCCTTTGAAAAGAGACCATATTAATCCGAAATATCTGCTCTATTTGTCAACTCATTGTGAAAATTTTCCCCTGCTACCCGTTACTTTAATGTGAGTTCCTACACCAGTTCCTGGATTTCGATCTGGAGCCTTTGCCAGGAAATGACAAGTATGTTCGCCTGAACTGGCGGGAAAAGGGCTCGGATTATCTTTTCGGTCCGCACCAGTTGTCCGACGGATCCTTGCGTTTCATGGCGCTGACCACCCTTTTTATGCAACCGCCGGACCTTCGTCCAAGGGTCATCATAGTGGACGAACCGGAACTTGGGCTTCATCCGGCAGCGATTTCAGAGCTTGCAGGCATGGTGAAGGCGGCTGCTGCCGCAACACAGGTCATTCTGGCCACCCAGTCTTCGCGCCTGCTCGATGAGTTTACGGCTGATCAAGTCATGATTGTTGAACGTGATGAAAAGCGGCCCAGAACACTATTTAGCCGGTTGAGTGGAAAGGATCTGACGGAATGGCTCGAAAGATATTGCCTGAGCGAACTCTGGGAAAAGAATGTACTGGGAGGGCGACCGTAATGCCGATACGTCTTCACGTTACAGCGGAGGGGCAGAAAGTAATTGAGAGTAACAACCCCACCGTAAACGGTGATTTGAGGAGGGGGTATAGGACAATGAAAAAGCACCACCCAGCCAATGAACGGATCAAACGGAAATACTTCTCCTTTTTGAAGGAAGCCAAACGTCACGGCGAGTCCACGGTTGATGCAGCCGCGAAGGCTTTGCGCCGCTTTGAAGTTTACACGCGCTATCGTGACTTCAAAACTTTTCATTTCCAGCAGGCGATTGCTTTCAAGAGGCACCTTGCCGAGCAGAGAGGGCAACGATCCGGTGAGAAGCTGAGCAAGGCGACCTTGCACGCAACTCTCACCCAGCTCAAGCGCTTTTTCCAATGGCTGGCGTGGCAGCAGGGCTACAAATCCCGTCTCCAGTATGCCGATGCCTAATATTTTAATCTCTCAGAGCCATATGCCAAAATTGATCCGTCTTGTGTATCTTCTGTGCGCTTCACCAATTGCCTGATTCAAACCTTCCTTTGTTTTAGGTACAACAATCAATCGTTGAAAAATGTGTGCTTCTGCCTGTTTTCTTGGTGTGTTACATGATGCGGGATTCCCGGCGCTATTGCTCTTGCTATTCGTGCCATGTTTAGAATCAATCAAACTGGCTGGCTTTTGTCAATAATTAAGTAAGGTCCCCGGAACTCCAACGTTTTTACGGGCATAATGTATCCATCTTGTTGCACTAACGGGGCCGCGGCTGAGCTGCGGTCCGAAGAAAATTTTAATTTTCAGAGGACCGGCAGATCAAGCCGCGTGTTCGTCCGCCGCAGTTGGCAGCACGCGGCGAAAGGCGCGGCCCCGTTCATCCCGACCGCCTGCGGTCGGGGTGAACTGAAAGTTAAGCGGCGCCTGTAGTTTGGCGGCCGCTTGAACGGCGTGTTGACATTTTCAATCACAGATTCTGAGCTTCGAGCGCTTGGCAATATGGTCGAAGTCGCGGTCATTGTGAAGAAGGTAGATATCATACTCAATGGCAACTGAAGCAATCATGCAATCAACCGGTTTCCGAATTGTAATACCCTGTTTTCGTAGAGACCTGTAAATCTCCGCAGATCGCAGAAATGTTGCCTGCCGCATGGGCAGGAAAATAAGATCGCTAAGATATCCCTTTGTTTTTATAAAGTCTTTGTCAGATCGGATTCCCTGGAGCACCTCCGCCAGGATGACGCCACAGAGAGATAAATCCTCCTCATTCTCGATCAACTTCTGGAGTGTCACCACGTGTGGCTCGTTACGGTCGGAAAAAAAGTCGATCCAGACGGTTGTATCGACAAGCACCATCAATCACGCGCCTCCCGCCATTCGGTAATGTCTCCCTCCCATTTAATTGTGCCCTTCAGTTCAAGCAAGCGCTTCTGACGGCCACGGCGGCGCACCTCATGCAGCGCGTAGTCAATGAGAGCACGCCGTGTCCGGATACCGGTTAGTTTTTGACATTCATTGACCAGATCATCGTTTATCACCACATTTGTCCTTCCCATGTGATCACCTCCAATCATATATACACACAATATATGATGTTTTTGTGTATTTCAAGGGAAAATATACAGGATGCCAACGCTCCGAATCACCGGTGTGAGTGGAGCGCCAGCGGAACTCACATCCGAGTGAATTCGGTTGTTGGCTGATTCTATTCCGCATGCAATGCATCAAGAACAGCACTGGGATTCCTTGATGCGATACGCAACAATGCCTTGGCCGGACCTTCCGGTTTCCTTCTGCCTTGCTCCCAGTTCTGTAATGTGCGCACACTGACTCCAATCATGAGTGCGAATTCATTTTGTGACACTTTGAGTTTCTCTCTCACAGTCTTGATTTCCGGTGGCTTGATTTCAAATACACGGCTTGGTGTCTTCCGACCAGCCTTGATCTCACCGGCTTCTTTTACGCTGGCAACCAGTTTTTCAAATTCCTCTTTTTTCATGATAATAACTCCCTGACCATTTTACGGAGCAGCTTAAGCTGATCCGTCGTCAAATCTTCTTGTTCAGTCTTCCTATATGGAAAAAGCATGAAAATAGTGTCAGGAGGATCCCAATAATAAATGATTCGTAATGCACCTCTTTTTCCAATACCAGGAAGTTTCCAACGAATTTTTCTCAAGCCTCCACTTCCTCTAATCAAGCTTCCAGCATCCGGCCGGAGCATCAATGCAGTTTGGAGCATCCGATAATCATCGTCCGATATCAGGCGCTGAATTTCCTTTGTAAAAATGGAGGTTTCGATAAAAATCATGTCTGGATTATACGCCATTGGCGTATTTTGTCAAGGGTATGTTGTAAAATAGCAGCCAACGCCGGACATCAGCAGCCGCGGCTTTTTGCGTCCTGCTGAATGCCCTGGTTGGGGCAAAAAATATTGACAATCTTCTCTTAATATGTACAATATGCTGTACAGGAGGTGATGAAATGGAAGCCATAACCTATACAGCAGCAAGACAAAACCTTGCTAAAACGATGGAAAAAGTTTGCAGAGACCGTGCTCCGATGATTGTAACACGGAAATCCTCGGAATCTGTAGTTATTATGTCTCTTGAAGATTTTGAATCCCTTGAAGAGACAGCATATATATTGCGGTCACCAAAAAACACAAGACGGCTGATTGAATCTATCGTCCAACTCGAAAATGGCAAAGGAAATAAAAAGGAGCTTATAGAGTGAAGCTCATTTTCTCCGACCATGCCTGGGATGATTACATCTATTGGCAAAAAACTAACAAAAAAATTCTTCGTCGTATCAACACTCTCATTAAGCAAACTAAACGCAGCCCTTTTGAGGGTGTTGGCAAACCCGAACCTTTGAAACATGCGCTTTCCGGCTACTGGTCCAGGCGAATCAATGACGAGCATAGATTCATTTATAAGATTTCAGATGATGCAATTTTGATTGCTCAACTGAGATATCACTACTGATCAATCTTATAGCCCCAACAAGTGATTGAGCATTTCTGCGATTCATCCCGGATGGGGTGATAGACTGCTGGGTCCAGTCACGATCATATTCAGGACCTTTCTTGCCGTCCGAGGTGCCAACTTTATGCAACCAACCTATAATACGGGAAATATTTCTTGACAACCCTTTTTCTGTCCTCTACTACTTTTCTGTATATCATCCCGGACAGCAGAATAAGATGCGAGCGGAGGATAAACCCATGTTCACCATCCCACCACCTTTGCATGCGTCTTTCGTCGCCAAGGGCATATGACACCGAGCAGGCCAATTCATTGGCCGGAGCCTTTTGGAAAACGGCGTACACCAAACTCGCCGAGGAAATCAAACTCCGCCATTATTCTCGTAAAACGTTGC
>CAYXDR010000281.1:0-4749 GCA_964463515.1 uncultured Desulfobacteraceae bacterium
TGATTTAAACCTAAGGGTGCTTAGGGGCGAAAGGATCGCGGTGATCGGTCCGAACGGGGCGGGTAAGACGACGTTGTTGAAGATGATAGCCGGCGAAACGGCCTGCGATGCCGGAGAAATCCGCCTGGGCCACGGGGTCAGCATGGGATATTTCGCGCAGCATCAGGCAGAGAAGTTGAATCTCCATAACAGCGTGGTTGAGGAAGTTTCTCTTGCCTCCCCGGATGCTACTGTGGGCTATGTCCGGAATGTCTGCGGAGCGTTTCTTTTTTCCGGAAGCGATGTGGAAAAGCCTGTCGGGGTTTTGTCAGGCGGGGAGAAGGCCCGGGTTTCCCTTGCCAAGCTTCTCGTAAATCCGGGAAACCTTATGGTGATGGATGAACCGACGAACCACCTCGATTTGGGCTCTTCGGAGATGCTTATAGCTGCCTTGGCTGAATACCGGGGAACCTTATTGTTCGTGAGCCACAATCAGTCTTTTATCAACCGCCTCGCCACCAAAATTTGGGATATTGGAGACGGAAATGTGGTTGAGTATCCGGGGAACCTGAAAGACTACTACCGCCGGTTGGAGCAGATGGAGTCGACCCGGGCTGCCCGGGACGAACAGGATGGCGCACCGGAGGATATTTCCCGCGCGCGCAACGCCGCGGACCGAAAGGCCGAAAAGAGGCAAAGGGCCGAACGTCGTGCGTTGGTGAGAAACACCCTGGCTCCTTTGACCGAAGAGCTGTCCCGGGTTGAAAACAGGATAGACGAATTAGAAACGCGGCAGAAGGAGGTGGAAAAATTGCTGGCGGACCCTGACCTGTTCAGCGACACCGTGCGCAGCGTGCCGTTAATGAAGGAGTACAAGCAGATTCGGGAAGCCCAGGACGACCTTTTACAGCGCTGGGAGGAACTCCAGCTGCGTCTTGATGAAGCCAAGGCGGATCTGGGGGTGTAGCTGTTTCCCGGAAAGGAGAGCGCGGCCATGGAAATCAAAGAGGAACATAAAGCATTGCTGGCTTCCCTAGGGCTTAATGAGTGTGACTTTGAGCGTTTTGACGGGAAGCGGGTTTCTTACGAATTCGACGAGCAGCGCGGTGTAAGGATCTACGATCCTTATTACCGGACATCCTACGACGAGTATATAGGTATAGACGGCTGGAGTGCATGGAGTTCGGAGAAAGATACGTTTATGAGAGATATCATCGAAGCAGCCGGCGGGAGCCTTGCCGGGCCAGTGTCAACGGTAAGCCGGCCCGGCGCAGATGAGATTTCGAACGCCCTGAGAAAGAAATTTTCACCCGCCAAGGACGGGGAAACCAAATGAACCGGGCTCCGCGCCCGGCGCAGCCGACGGAAGAGCCGCAGACCGCGGATCTTCAGCTGTTCTGTGAGCGGCTGAAGGCACATCCGGACTTCCGGGACATAGTGGTTTGCCACCGCCGCCTTCCCCGTGCCCCAGGCGAATACGCTTCTGATCTTGACTGCAGCCCCTTGGTGTCGAAGGCGCTCGCCAGTGCGGGGGTTACACGCCTGTTCAGGCATCAGGTCGATGCCATTGGCCTTCTGAGAACGGGGAACGATGTAATGGTGGCCACCCCCACGGCGAGCGGCAAGACATTGATCTATAACATCGCGGTAGTCGAGGCATTGGAAAAGAATCCAGGAGCGAAGGCCCTTTACCTGTTCCCGTTGAAAGCCTTGGAGCAGGATCAACTCAAAGCGCTTCGCGGGTGGCTTTCCGGCGTGCCGGGAGTCAAGGCCTCCGCTGAGATTTATGACGGCGACACTCCTGCCTATGCACGGAAAAAGATACGCTCGGCTGTGCCTGAAATTTTGTTCACCAACCCTGATATGTTGCACAGAGGGATTCTCGCCTATCACGAGGGCTGGGAGAAGCTGTTCCGCAACCTTGCCTATGTAATCCTGGATGAGGCGCATACCTACAGAGGAATATTCGGGTCCCATGTTGCTCAGATCATACGAAGGCTCAAACGGATCTGTCTCCGGTACGGATGCAGGCCGCGTTTTATTTTACTTTCGGCCACGGTGAGCAACCCCGGCAGGTTCGCTGAACTGCTCGTGGAGCAACCCGTGAAGGTAGTGGAGAGGTCCGGAGCTCCAAGTGCAGGGCGGGATTTTCTTTTCCTTAATCCTGTCGCGGGTTCCAATTTTTCGGCTGCCAGGCTTTTTGCCGAATGCCTCCGCGGCGGTTTCAGGACCATCGCGTTCACGCAATCCCGAAAAGTTACCGAGCTCATGCACGTCTGGATAACTCAGCTCGCTCCGAAACTTCGCTCCAGGATCAGCTCCTACCGTGCGGGGTTTTTGCCTGAGGA
The DNA here is from genome assembly GCA_964463515.1 of uncultured Desulfobacteraceae bacterium. GTDB lineage: Bacteria > Desulfobacterota > DSM-4660 > Desulfatiglandales > Desulfatiglandaceae > CAYXDR01. The sequence goes on from CAYXDR010000281.1 coordinate 2,328, forward strand.
AAGGCGGCTGATCGAGGCTAAACTCGCACGGGGCGAACTGCTGGGCGTGGTATCCACCAGTGCGTTGGAGATGGGCATAGACATAGGTTGCCTGGACATCTGTCTTCTTGTAGGCTACCCGGGAACGATCATAACGACATGGCAGAGGGGCGGGCGCGTGGGACGCGCAGGCAGGGATTCGGTGGTGATACTGGTAGGCAAGCCCGATGCACTGGATCAATATTTTATGAAACACCCGGACGAGCTTTTCGGCCGGAGCTTCGAGGCTGCGGTGCTGGACCCCAACAACGAGCATGTAGTCCGGGAGCATCTGCCCTGCGCTGCTTCCGAAACCCCGTTGTCACTCCAAGACCGTTCTATATGGCCCGTTGAATTCGAAGACCGCCTGGCCGAACTTGAGGCTGAAGGGAAGCTTCATCGCAGCGCCGCAGATCCTCCCTTCTGGTTCCCCGCTGCTCGCCGCCCTCACATGGAAGTAAACATACGGGCCGGCGGGGAGACGTACACGATTTTCGAGCGGGGCACCGGTCAAGCCATAGGAACGGTCTCCGGAATGCGCGCACTCAAGGAGTGCCACGAAGGCGCCGTGTACCTTCACAGGGGGAAGCAGTACCTGGTGGAATCCCTTTGCCTGCGCACGAGGGATATAATCGTCCGCCGTTTTAGGGAGCGCTATTTTACAAGAGCATTAAGTGAAAAAGAGACTGAAATCATCCGAGTTATCCGGAACAAGCCGGTGGGACAGTTTGTTGCCAGGGAAGGGGAGTTGAAGGTGACAGAGCGGGTCACGGGCTATGAAAAACGAAGCCTACCCGGGCAGGAGCTGTTGGGTGTCTACGACCTGGATCTGCCTCCGCATAAATTTGAAACAACAGGGTTTTGGGTGGAGATAGAACCGGCTGTCAAGGATTTTATCGAACGCCAGGGATTGCATTTCATGGGCGGCATTCATGCCCTTGAACACGCTGCGATCGGCATATTCCCCCTGTTCGCACTTTGCGACAGAAACGACATCGGGGGAATCAGCTACCCTCGCCATCCCCAGATAGGCAAGGGTGCGGTGTTCGTCTACGATGGTTATCCGGGCGGTGTGGGGCTGGCCCAAAGGGGGTATGATGTTATCGAAGAGCTTCTCACCAAGACCCTTGAACTTATCGAGGGCTGCGGGTGCGAGGATGGATGCCCCTCATGTATACATTCCCCCAAATGCGGAAACGGAAACAAGCCGCTGGACAAAAGGGCTGCTGTGGTGCTGATCCGGGGCCTTTTGGGAAAGATTCCCCTTTCGGAGATGATTCCTGTTAAGAAAGACAACCATGAACCCAAGATGGAGACGCCGGCGGATGCGGGCACACCTGTCGTAAAAATGTTCCCCCGGATACTGTACTTTGATTTGGAAACCAGGTGGCTTGCCGCCGAAGTCGGGGGCTGGAGCAATTGCCATTTGATGCGGGTGTCCGTCGCCTCGGTTTATGACAGCGTGGAGGGGAAGTTTTTTACTTTTCCTGAAGAAGACCTGGGGAGTTTTTTTGAAATGCTGGCCGATGCCGACCTGGTGGTGGGTTTCAACATAAAGCGGTTCGATTTTCTGGTTTTGCGCCCCTATACGACCATGGCGCTCCACCGCCTTCCTGCTTTTGATATGCTGGAGGATGTTCACAAGCGGCTGGGATTCCGGCTGGGTCTAGGTCATCTTGCAGAACAGACTCTCGGCCGGGGAAAATCTGCGGACGGCCTACAGGCTGTGGCGTGGTTTCGAAGCGGAGAGATGGAAAAGCTTGCCGAATACTGCCGCCGGGACGTGGAGGTGACAAGAGACCTGTTCCTTCACGGAGTTGAGAAAGGCTATGTTCTCTACCGGCGAAAGGGCGTAAAATTGCCTTTGCGTCTCCCCGTGGATTGGGATGTTGAAAGGATTATATCGCAGGCGGTATGTGAGGCCGATTCTTCACCCGAGGATCTGTATCCTTTTTCAGGGGGCCGGAAATGAAAGTTTTTGAATGCGCGGGGTGTGGAGATTGCTGTTACGGGGAAGGGGGGATCATCGTAGCGGAAGGGGAGGCTTCGCGCATCGCGGGATTTCTGGGCGTTTCCCAAAGCGGTTTCCTTCAACGGTACTGTGAGGAAAGGCATGGCAGAACATACATCAAGTGCGCGCCTGGTGGGTGGTGCATATTTTTTGACCACGTTGAAAAATGCATCATACATCCAGTCAAGCCGGCCAGGTGCGCTTTGTGGCCCTTTTTTCCGGAAATTCTCAAGAGCAGGCATGCATGGGAGATGGCCAGGGAGGGTTGCCCTGGAATAAGCAGGGAGTGCAGTTTCGAGGAATTCGTGAAAGCGGCTGAGGACTATATGCTTTGAAAGGGAAACGCAATGTCGATCGTCTCAACTCTGCTGGATGTTTTTTTCCCTCCGCGCT
>CAYXDR010000282.1:0-4749 GCA_964463515.1 uncultured Desulfobacteraceae bacterium
GGGGCGTATTAAGACCCCGGGCCGCACCTATAACGCAGGGAAGCGGCAACTCGATTTCCTCGACGGCGCCGTTTCCGATTTCTCGTTTCACACTGAGGCCGCCTTCTGTCATTTCAAAGGAGGTGATTTCGGTCACCACCGGCATGCCCAGGATGGAGGCGAGTCTGTAAGTCGTTTGCATCGATTCGGTATCCACAGACCTGCTTCCGGTTATAACAAGATCCGGAGGAGGACCGGCGAGTATAACTTGGGCCAGCCCGGCTGCAGCGAGCCTGGGCCCCGGGAAAGAAACGCCCGTTTCAACAAGGACCGCCCTGTCCGTGCCAAGGGCCAAGGTTGATCTCAGAGTCTTTTCTGCACCTGCCTCGCCGAGGCTTATTGCCGTCACCTGGGTGCCGGCATGATCCCGCTTTATCGCGACAGCCTGCTCGACAGCGTATTCGTCATGAGGATTCATGATGTACCTGTTACCAGCATCACAATCAGCAGGGCCGTGGATTGAAATCCTTGCGGCCGTGTCCGGAACATGCTTTACACATACAAATATTTGCATCGCACACCTTGAAAGCAGTTTGAACGCAGTAACCGCGCGGCGATCCGGTCGGGGCCGCCGTGCGGGTGGATATATCAGAGATCTGGCTATTCTTATAGATGTATAGACAAATTCTGGTCGAAAAAACTCTAGATCAGGTAGTCCCCACCTTCCTTCACTATTCGGTATTTGGTTACTTCCACTTCGAACAGGTAGCGGTCCCCCCTGTAGTATGAATACAAAACTTCCACCGGCATGTTTTTTTCGTCGAATGTCACGCTTTCCATGAAAATGCCGGGGGTATTGGGTGTTACCATCAGGATCGAGGCGATTTTTCCTGTAAGGTTTACCGCTCTGAGCACCTGCTGACTTCTGGCCAGGATCACACCGAAACGATCGGTCAACATTCGGTACATGGAGCCGGAAAGGTCCAGGTCCAGTATGGGTCCGTAAAGATCATATGGCAGGCGGCTTTCCTCGTAGATAAACGGTGTTTTTCCTCCGCACCGGACCCTCCGGATAACTGCGACCTTGCTCCCCGGTCGAAGCAGAAGCTCTCTAGCTATCGATTCTGCAGGCTCCTCCACGCCGTATTTTATTACTTTGGTGTATTCCCTAAGTCCGTGCTCCTGAATGTCTTCGCTGAAGCTGGAAATCCGTTTCATCCGGTGAATTAGTGCCCCAGGGGGAGCGGCAGACACAAAGGTCCCCCTGCCTTTTTCTCTGCGCAGCATGCCTTCGCTGGCAAGGAATGCGATGGCCTGCCTGACGGTATTGCGGTTTACGCCGCACATGCGGGAAAATTCAATTTCCGAAGGCAGCTTGTCTCCGCACCTGTAACGCCCGGTTTCGATCAATTCCTTTATCCAGGAGCTGATCTGGATATACTTAGGTATCGGATTTCCCGGGTCTATGATCGGCATGGTGTTGCCTCTCGCAAAAGTTGCCCGTACATCAAACCGGGGCCGTGCCGGGCCTGCGGGCGGTCAGTTTTACGATTATCTGGAGCAGGCCCAGCATCGCAAGCACTATAACGATGATTGATGTGCACATGGCATTCGCACTGGCGGTCCACCCGTCATTGTCAAGCATTATTATTTCGATGGCAGCCAGGTGCACCGTAGCCGACACCAGGAAGATAACGGCGCTGATGGTGGTCATGGCGCGCATGAAAAAATAGATGAAGTTCTGTAAAAACGCGACACGGGAAAGAGGGAATATGATCCTGAAAAAAGTCCTGACAGTGTCGCTCCCCAGGCTGACGGCGGCTTCTTCGACAGAAGGGTCAATGTTGCGCAGGTTTGAGATGCTCGAGAGGATGCCAAGCGTAAAATTGCATATTACTATGTTAATAACTATTATCCATGGTGTTCCATAGAAGAAGTAGTGGGGTTTGTTGAAGGCAAGAATATAACCCAGACCCATCACCAGCCCGGGAATGGCGGCCGGCATTACGGAAAAAAGGTACAGGATTTGTTTCCCGAAAGGTCTTTTTGTTTCTATTATGTAAGCCGAGACCAGGGTTATGAAGGAGCCCAGTATTCCCACCACCAGGGACACCCATACACTGGTCCACAGGGCGGAATAACCGGCGATGGAAGGGAAGCTGTAATGCCGGAGTGTCAGGGTCCAGTCATAGGGCCATATGTTTACGAAGGAGCCGATAATCACGGTTGCGAACACGAGAATAATTGACAGTGATACAGCTGAGCAGTAGCCGGTGTACATGGTTTTTTTGAGGGGTCTCGACGGTGGTATGAACGGGTTGGCCGCGCCGCTTATCATGGCGAAGGATTTTCTTGATATATAGTAGTTGAGCATGAAGGCCATAAGGGACGGGATAAGCAGGATGATGCTTATCGTGGCCCCCAACTCGAAGCGGTAGAGATTGGTGACCTGTGCGTAAATTTCGGTCGCAAGCACGTTGTAGTCCCCCCCGATGACAACCGGGTTTCCGAAATCGGTTATGGTCAGGTTGAAAGTAAGCGCCGCCGCGCTGACTATTCCGTACTTGGATGAAGGTATGGTTATTTTGGTGAATACTTTGAACGGGGAAGCCCCTAGGCTTTCCGCCGCTTCATCGAGCCTGATGTCCACTGCCGACAGCGTGGTGTAAAGTATCACAAAGGAGTGGGGAAGGCAGTACAGCACCTCTGAGACTATAATGCCGGTCGGGCCGTAAATGCTCCACGATGTTCCGAACAGGTGGGCGGTGATAAGCCCGTTTCTGCCGAAAAGGTATATCAAGGCAAGTGCCTGCACGATGCTTGGAGCCACCAGCGGCATCATGATGATGTTGCGGAAGAAGCCTTTTCCCGGAATAGTCGTACGGGTGAGCGCATAGGCAAAGAAAAAGGTTATCACGGTAACGATCAACGTAGTGACGAAAGAAACGTAAAGGCTGTGCCAAAGGGCATTGAGCGTGTACGAAGTGGTGAAATAACGATAGAAGTTTTGGAGCGTGAGGTTTGACAGGGCGAGTTCGCCGTTTTCAAAAAATGCAAGTTTGAGGATCGAAAAGATCGGGAAAAGCATGAAGAAGAACAGAAGGGCGGATATACATATGGTGACGGCCGGGACAATGAATTTGTCCATTTCCATCCTGGCCGATGAAACACTGTAGTTTGCAGCGAGAGCCGTTTCATTTTGATTTAAACCCATTGGCCGTTGTCAACCTTTCTTTCGTCTTTTTGTTCGATCCCGGTCAAATCAGTTTTGAAAACATCTCCGTATAGGCATAAAAGGCGTCGGGCGGAAAATAAAGATTAAGCTTGTCACCCCGGGAAAGCGCCATTTTTTCAAAGTCCTTTTCGGGGATGTCCAGGAACATTTCTTCCTTTTCCATCAAGAATGTCACCCGGACCACTGCTCCCAGAAAATTGATGACTTCCGCCTCCGTTTCCAGGATGTTTTCAGGAGCACATTGCTCTATTTCGACCTTGGAGCCCACCACCTCGATACTCTCAGGCCGGATCGCAAGGTGGAGCGTGTCTCCGTCGTTTCCCAAACCGTCTGCAGCGGTCACCTTGAACTTTTTAGATCCGCATTGGATAAAGGACCCCTTTTTAATACCGGCTATGAAATTGGAGGTTCCTACGAATTCGGCGACAAAGCTGGTTTTCGGCATTTTGTATATTTCAAAAGGGGTTCCTATCTGGCGGAATCGGCCGTCACGCATTATGACCACCCTGTCTGCCAGGGCCAGTGCTTCTTCCTGATCGTGAGTCACATAAATGAGGGTTACTCCCAGATCCTGCTGCAGACGCTTTATAACAGTGCGCAGGCGGACTCTTATTTTGGCGTCCAGTGCGCTCAACGGCTCATCGAGCAGAAGCACATTGGGCTTTATTGCTATAGCCCGGCCGAGGGCAACGCGCTGTTGCTGCCCTCCGCTCAGCTGCGCCGGGTAGTGATCCTGCCATCCGGCAAGGCCGATAAGATCGAGCATCTCGTTTACTCTTTCGTCGATCGCGTGCTGCGGCATGTTGCGCATTTTCAGGCCAAAGGCGATATTCTGCTTCACGGTCATATTTGGAAAAAGCGCGTAGGATTGGAATACAATTCCAAAGTCACGCTTTTGCGGGGGAAGATGGTGGATGACTTTTCCATCGTAGATGATGTCGCCGGATGTGAGATTTTCAAAACCGGTGATCAACCGTAGAAGCGTGGTTTTGCCGCATCCGCTGGGCCCGAGAAAACAGATGAATTCACCCGGGTCTATTTCCAGGCTCACTTCGTCAACTGCAACGAGAGAACCGAAACGCTTGGACACTTTATCCAACTTTAAAGATTTTGACATTATTTTAGCTGCTCCTGGCCGTAAAAAAAGACTATTGCTTTAGTTGTGTAGACAGGTTTTGTTCAAAAAACAACTGTTTCGCAAAAGGCAGTTCCGCAGTCATTCAGGTAATGGAATTTTCCGATTGATTTTGCGAGAAGGCCGGAGCAAATTTGGGCTCCGGCCGTATCATTTTATTCGAGCACGGTTTTCTGCCAGGTTTCGAGAATTTCTTCGCGATGCTTGGACTGCCAGGCAAAATCCATTGGAGCGAGATTCACAGTGTCGAGGGACGGAAGATCAGGAGGTCCGGAAATTCCGGGATAGGTCACGCCCAGTTTGAATTGCGCATATTTTTCCATAGCGCTCTTGCTGATGGCCCAGTCGAGGAATTTTTTGGCGGCATCGGGATTCTTTGCACCCTTGAGAAGCGCATTGG